>CALMSE010000286.1 GCA_937872275.1 uncultured Leucobacter sp.
AGGGCATGGTCATCGGCGAGAACTCGCGCAGCGAGGACATGGACGTGAACATCACCAAGGAGAAGAAGCTCACGAACATGCGCTCCTCGACGGCCGACACCTTCGAGTCGATGACGCCGCCCAGGCAGCTCACGCTCGAGGAGTGCCTCGAGTTCGCCCGCGAGGACGAGTGCGTCGAGGTGACACCCGAGGTGGTGCGGATCCGCAAGGTCGCGCTCGACGCGACGACTCGCGCGCGTGCTGCGAGCAAGCTGAAGCAGCAGCTCGCGAAGTGACGTTCCGCGGTGCCCGCCGCGGAACGACGGGCGGGTAGGCTGTTCGGGTGACCAGGCACTTTCTCCGAGACGACGACCTGAGCCCCGCCGAGCAGCGCGAGGTGCTCGATCTGGCCGCGCGGCTGAAGGCCGACCCCTTCGCCGAGCGCCCGCTCGAAGGGCCGAAGAGCGCTGCCGTGTTCTTCGACAAGACCTCCACGCGCACGCGCTTCAGCTTCGCGGCGGGCATCGCGGAGCTCGGCGGCAACCCGATCGTCGTGAACCCGGGCGAGGCGCAGCTGGGGGCCAAGGAGTCGATCGCCGATACCGCGAAGGTGCTCTCGCGCATGGTGTCGCTCATCGTCTGGCGCACCTTCGCGCACGCCGGCCTCGAAGAGATGGCCGCGCACGCGAGCGTGCCGGTGATCAACTCGCTCTCCGACGACTTCCACCCCTGCCAGATCCTTGCCGACCTGCAGACCGTGCGCGAGCGCTGCGGCGATCTGTCCGGGCTCACCGCGGCCTACGTCGGCGACGCGGCCAACAACATGGGGCACTCCTACCTGCTGGGCTTTGCCACGGCCGGCATGCACATCCGGGTGGCCGGGCCCGAGGGCTTCCACCCGCGCGCCGACATCGTCGCGGACGCCGAGCGGATCGCCGCCGAGACCGGCGGCAGCGTGACCGTCACCGCCGATCCCGCCGCCGCCGTGGTCGGATCCGACGTCGTGATCACCGACACCTGGGTGTCGATGGGGCAGGAGGAGGCGAAGGCGTCGCGCGTGGCGACGTTCGCCCCCTACCGGGTGACTTCGGAGCTGATGGCGCTCGCGAGGCCCGACGCGGTCTTCCTGCACTGCCTGCCCGCCTACCGCGAGTACGAGGTGGCGCCCGAGGTGATCGACGGACCGCAGAGCGCGGTCTGGGACGAGGCCGAGAACCGGGTGCACGCGCAGAAGGCGCTCATGGCCTGGCTGCTCGCGCGAGCCTGATGATTCTCACGGGTCAGGCGCCACTTCGATGCGTTGAGCCCGGGAGCAACGCGGCAAAGTAACCCCCGTCCGAAGAGCGGAAAAGCGATGAAGAAGGATCCGAGATGAGTGACGAGACAGGCAACCGCGCCGCCGAAGCCGGGGCGCTCTGGGGCGGCCGCTTCGCGAGCGGCCCCTCGCCCGAACTGCAGCGGCTCAGCAAGTCGACCCAGTTCGACTGGGCGCTCGCGCAGTACGACATCGCGGGGTCGAAGGCGCACGCGACCGCGCTCGCCGCGGCCGGGTACCTGAGCGACGACGAACTCGCCCGGATGCGGGAGGCGCTCGACGAGCTCGCCGCCCGCGTCGCCGACGGCCGCGCCCAGCCCGCGGAGGACGACGAAGACGTGCACTCCGCGCTGGAGCGCCTGCTCATCGAGATCACGGGCGTGAACCTCGGCGGCAAGCTGCGCGCCGGGCGCAGCCGCAACGACCAGATCGCGACCCTCGTGCGCCTCTACCTGCTCGACCACGCGGCCGCCATCAAGGCGCTGCTGCTCGACCTCGCCGGCGCGATCCTCGCCCAGGCGGAAGCGAACCCGGAGGCGATCCTGCCCGGCCGCACTCATCTGCAGCACGCCCAGCCCGTGCTGCTCGCGCACCAGCTCGCGGCGCACGCCTGGCCGCTGATCCGCGACGTGGAACGCCTCAGGGACTGGGGAGTTCGGGCGAGCCGCTCGCCCTACGGCGGCGGCGCGCTCGCCGGCAGCTCGCTCGGCCTCGACCCCCGGCTCGTCGCGGTGGAGCTCGGTCTCGGCGATCCGCTCGAGAACTCGATCGACGGCACCTCGGCCCGCGACGTCGTCGCCGAGTTCGCCTACGTCACCGCCCAGATCGGCATCGACCTCTCGCGGCTCAGCGAGGAGATCATCGTCTGGAACACGAAGGAGTTCGGCTTCGTGCGGCTGCACGACGGCTACTCGACCGGCTCCTCGATCATGCCGCAGAAGAAGAATCCCGACATCGCCGAGCTCGCGCGCGGCAAGTCCGGCCGTCTCATCGGCAACCTGACGGGCCTGCTCGCGACGCTCAAGGGCCTGCCGCTCGCCTACAACCGCGACCTGCAGGAGGACAAGGAGCCCGTCTTCGACTCGGTGGATCAGCTCGAAGTGCTGCTGCCCGCCTTCACCGGCATGGTCGCGACCATGAGCTTCGATACGGATCGCATGGCCGAGCTCGCCCCCCAGGGCTTCTCGCTCGCGACCGACGTCGCCGAGTGGCTCGTGAAGCAGGGCGTGATCTTCCGCGACGCGCACGAGATCTCCGGCGAGCTGGTGCGCTTCTGCGAGGAGCGCGGTCTGGAGCTGCACGAGCCCTCCGACGCCGAGCTGGCGCAGGTGTCCCCGCATCTCACCCCGGCCGTGCGCGAGGTGCTGACCATCGAGGGCTCGGTGAACTCGCGCGTCGGCGCGGGCGGCACGGCTCGGGTGCGGGTCGACGAGCAGCTCGCGCGGCTGGCGGATCGCATCGCCGGGTTCCGAGGGGAGTGACCCTGGCGGACCTTCTCCGCACGGTACGATGGCAGGCGTGTCTGCAGTGAACGAACGCGCCGAGATCATGGCGGCCCAGCGCAACGACGACAGCTTCGCCACCCTCTGGGACGAGCTGGAGTGGCGCGGGCTGATCCACGTGTCGACCGACGCCGGGGCCCTCTCGGCGCTGTTCGAGGGCGAGCCGTTCACCTATTACTGCGGTTTCGATCCGACCGCGCCGAGCCTGCACCTGGGCAACCTGGTGCAGCTGCTGCTGCTGCGCCGGATCCAGCTCAAAGGCCACAAGCCCCTCGGGCTCGTGGGCGGATCCACCGGCCTCATCGGCGACCCGCGCCCCACGGCCGAGCGCACCCTCAACAGCCGCGACACGGTGGCCGAGTGGGTGACGCGCCTGCAAGGGCAGGTGTCGCGCTTCCTTTCGAGCGAGGGCGATACCGCGGTTCGGCTCGTGAACAATCTCGACTGGACGGCGCCGCTCTCGGCGATCGACTTCCTGCGCGAGGTCGGCAAGCACTTCCGCGTCGGCACCATGCTGAAGAAGGATGCGGTAGCGGCCCGGCTGGCGAGCGACGAGGGCATCAGCTACACCGAGTTCAGCTACCAGATCCTGCAGGGCTACGACTTCCTCGAGCTCTGGCGGCAGTACGACTGCCGGCTGCAGACCGGCGGCAGCGACCAGTGGGGCAACCTCACGAGCGGCACCGATCTCATCCGCAAGGTCGAGGGCGGTTCGGCGCACGCGATCGGCACGCCGCTCATCACGAACTCCGACGGCACGAAGTTCGGCAAGAGCGAGGGCAACGCGATCTGGCTCGACGCCGAGATGTGCTCGCCGTACCGCTTCTACCAGTTCTGGCTGAACCAGGCCGACGCCGACGTGATCGATCGGCTGAAGGTGTTCACCTTCCTGTCGCGCGCCGAGATCGAGGAGTACGAGCGGCTCGTCGCCGAGGAGCCCTTCCGTCGCGCCGCGCAGAAGCGCCTCGCGGTCGAGGTGACGAGGCTCGTGCACGGATCCGCGGCCACGCAGGCCGCGATCGACGCCTCGGCCGCGCTCTTCGGCCAGGGCGACCTCGCCGCGCTCGACGAGGCGACCGTCGCGGCCGCGATCGCCGAGCTGCCTCAGGCCTCGGGTTCGGCGGGCGACGCGGTCGCCCAGCTGCTCGCCGACGCCGGGCTCGTCGAAAGCGTCAGCGAGGCGCGCCGGGCGATCGCCCAGGGCGGGGTCTACGTGAACAACGCGAAGGTCGAGGCCCAGGACGCGGTGCTCGCCGAGACGGATCTGCTGCACGGCCGCTTCGCGGTGCTGCGCCGCGGCAAGAAGACGCTCGGGGGCATCGCCGTCTAGGAGATGCCCGTTCCGGGCGTCTCCAGGCGATGCCGGGGCCGTCTCGGCTCCGGTCCCGCTCCGTACCGCCCGGGAGAGTACCGTGGAGGGCATGAGCGACGAACCCGTCTCGAGCCACCGCGTCATCGAGCCGAGCGTGCTCTACGTCGGAACCCCGGTCTACCTGGTCGCCACGTCGAACCCCGACGGCAGCCCGAACCTCGCCCCCGCCTCGAGCCACTTCGCGCTCGGCCGCACGATCGTGCTCGGGCTCGAGGAGGGCGGGCAGTCGCTCGACAACCTGCGCCGCAGCCCCGAGCTCACGGTGAACTTCCCCGAGGCCGCGCAATGGCGGCACGTCGAGCGCCTCGCCGGGGTCACCGGTCGCGATCCGGTGCCCTCGGCGAAGGCGGGGGTCTACGCCTTCGAGCCGCGCAAGTTCGAGCGGGCGGGTCTCACGCCGCTGGCCTCCCAGCTCGTGGGCCCGCCCCGGGTCGCCGAGGCGCCGCTGCAGCTGGAGGCGCGGGCGGTGCGGATCACCCCGGCGGCCAACGGCGAGTTCGGCCTGGTCGAGGCGGAGGTGGTGCGGGTGCACGCGGCCGAGCGGATCGCCGTGGCCGGCACCGACCACCTCGACCCGGCGGCCTGGCATCCGCTCATCTACGCCTACCGGCACTTCTACGATCGCGGCCCCGAGGTCGGCTGGACCCGGAAGAGCCCGCTGGCCCGGGCTCCCGAGGCGGTGGAGCGCTGGGAGTCGGCGGGCGGCGCCTGGCGGATCGCGCGCGCGGGGCGCGAGAGCGCCGCGGTGGAGCTGCTGCGCTGCGACGGCGGCGAGGTCGTCGAGATGCTGACGCTGCGGGAGTCGCGCGAGCTGCGGTGGGCCGCCGTGCAGCTCGCCATCTCGGGGGAGGGGCGATGAGCCGGGTGATGACCGAGTGGGCCGCCGGGTTGGGGCTCAGGGTTCCCGTCGTCTGCGCGCCGATGGGAGGGGTCGCGGGCGGGAGGCTCGCGAGCGCCGTGTCCCGGGCCGGCGCGCTCGGCATGATCGGGATGGGGAGCGCGGGATCGGCGGCGGCCCTCGAGCGCGAGCTCGCGCTGCTCGACTCCGGCGGGGCGCCCTTCGGCATCGGCCTCGTCGGCTGGGGCATCGACCGCGACCCTGCGATGCTATCGCGGGCGCTCGATGCGGGTGCCGCGCTCATCTCGGTGAGCTTCCTCGACTGGCCCGTGCGGGCGCGACCCGCATGGATCGCGGCCGTGCAGCGCTCCGGGGCGCTCGCAGTGACGCAGGTCGCGACCGCGGAGGAGGCCCGGCGCGCGGCCGAGGCCGGCATGGACGCGGTCGTCGCCCGTGGGCGCGAGAGCGGGGGGCACGGCGACCATCGCGAGCCGCGACGGGAGCTGCTGACCGCGGTGCGCGAAGCGGCGGGCATTCCGGTGCTCACTGCGGGTGCGGTGTCGGGCCGCGCGGGTCTCGCCGAGGCGATCGCCGACGGTGCGGCCGCGGCCTGGGTCGGCACCGCCTTCGC
>CALMSE010000287.1 GCA_937872275.1 uncultured Leucobacter sp.
CCGCCCCGCGGTCCGCCCCCGCATCGTCGAGCAGCGCGAGCGCCGCCGCGAAGATCGCCTCGGGCTCGCTCATGCGCCCGGGGCCGCTGTCGTCGCCGGTGAGCCGCCCGCTCTCCGGGCCCGCGAAGGCGATCCCGCGCGAGCGCAGCACCTCGATGTTGTGCCGGGTCGCCGGGTGCAGCCACATCTCGGTGTGCATGGCGGGCGCCACGAGCACGGGGGCTCGGGTCGCGAGCAGCGTCGTGCCGAGCAGGTCGTCGGCGATGCCGGCGGCCATGCGCGCGAGGGTGTTCGCCGTCGCGGGCGCGACGACGACGAGCTCGGCGCGCTGCCCCAGCGCGACGTGGCGCACCTCGGGCACGTCGTCGTGCACCGAGACGGTGACGGGGTTGCGGCTGATCGCCTCCCAGGTGGGCGCCCCCACGAAGCGCAGGGCGTCGGCGGTCGGCACCACGTGCAGCTCGTGGCCCGCCTCGACGAAGAGCCGCGCGAGTGCGACTGCCTTGTACGCGGCGATGCCGCCGCTGACTCCGAGTACGATGTTCACGCTGCCATCTTCCCATCCCGTCGCCTCAGAAGCCTCAGTAAGGAGCACCGCCGATGTGCACCGTGGTCGTCGAGGTGCCCGAGAGCCCGGCCGGTGCGGTGCGGCTGCTCGCGGTGCGCGACGAGGATCCGGGTCGCGCCTGGGACGCCCCCGGCGAGTGGTGGCCGGACCTGCACCCCGGTGTCATCGGCGTGCGTGATCGGCGCGCGAACGGCGCGTGGCTCGCCGCTCGGCCTGCCGACGGCCGCCTGGCGGTGATTCTGAACCGCGCCGAGGCGACGGGTCCCGGGCACCCGCAGGGCTCGAACGGCCTCGTCTCGCGCGGGGGCCTAGTGCTCGACGCCGTCGGGGGCCGCGAACCCGGCGACCGCCCGGAAACCGCGAGCTTCAACCTCGTGTCGGTGGATCCGGGCGGGGCGACGGTCACGAGCTGGGACGGCGAGACCCTCGGCCGCGAGCGGCTCGAACCCGGCGTGCACATGCTTGCGCACCACGACGTCGACGACGCGGACCGCACCCCGCGCATCGCGACCTGGCTGCCCGAGTTCCGCGCCCTCGCGGGGCTCGGCGGCGAATGGCGCGAGGAGTGGATCGCCCTCCTCGCCCGCACCGCCCGATTGCCGGCGGGCGACGACCGCGCGATCATCCGCGACAACCGGGGGCACGGCTATCCGACCCTGTCGCTGCTCGCGTGCATCGCGGAGATCGGCGCCGATACCCCCGGAGTCGGCGCCATGCGACTCGACACCGCGGTGCTGGAGACGCCTGCGCTCTGGAGCGGTCGGGGCTTCGAGCGCTCCATCTGAGCGGTCGGGCCCGCCGCTGCGCCGGGCCCGCCGCTGCGCCGGGCGCCGCCGATCCGCATCGCGAGACGGGATCCGCTACCCGGCGAAGGTGTCCCGCCAGCGCAGCGTCCGCCGCTCGAGCACTCGCACGAGGGAGTCGGAGAGCTTGCCCACCGCGGCGAAGATGACGACGCCGACCATCACGGTCGCCGTGTCGAGCAGCGAGCGCGCATTCTGGATCAGGTAGCCGATGCCGCTCGTGGCGCCCATGAGCTCGGCCACGACGAGGCACAGCCAGGCCATGCCGATCGAGAGCCTGAGACCGAGCAGGATGTTGGGCAGCGCGCCCGGGAGGATCACGAGCCGCAGCCGCTGCCAGGGCGTGAAGCCGAGCGTGGAGGCGACCTCGAAGAGCTTCCGATCCACCCCCCGAACGCCGAGGAAGGTGTTGACGTAGATGGGGAAGAACGCCCCGACCGCGATGAGGATGACCTTCGAGGCCTCGCCGAAGCCGAACCAGAGGATGAAGAGCGGGGTGACCGCGATCAGCGGCACCGTGCGCAGCATCTGCAGGGTCGGGTCGAGGGTGCTCTCGGCGAAACGGGAGAAGCCGACCACGAGGCCGACCACGAGACCGAGGCCGGCCCCCCAGAGCAGGCCGGCGAACGCGCGCCCGAGGCTGATCAGGAAGTTCTCGCCCAGCACGCCGGAGGCGGTGAGCTCGACGAGCCGCGCGAACACCTGGGACGGCGCGGGGAAGAGCTGGGTGTTGATGGCGCCCGTGGCGGCCGCGATCTGCCAGACCGCGATGATGAGCACGGGCACGATCGCCCCGAGCAGCCAGCGCAGCCTGCGCCGCTTCGCGCGCGGGGCGCCGGGGGCCCCGGCCTCCTCCCGATCGCCCTCGAGTTCGAGCTCGACCTCGACGCGGTCACTCGCCGTCGCCATCAGCCGGCCTCCCCTGCTGTCCCGTCCGGGATCTCGCCGGAGACACCGTCCGCGGTCCCGCCTGCGCGCCGCTCGGCGCGGCCCAGCTCGTCGAAGCGGCTGCGGATGTCGGCGCGCAGCGCCTCGAAGGCCGCCGAGTCGCGGTTGCGGCGATCCTCGCCGAGCCCGGGGATGATCCGGTCGATGCGACCGGGACGCGGGCTCATCAGCACGATGCGGTCGCCCAGGCTGATCGCCTCCTCGATGTCGTGGGTCACGAAGAGCATCGTCGTGCGGTTCTGCTCCCAGACCTCGAGCAGCGTGTCCTGCATGTGGGTGCGGGTGAAGGCGTCGAGGGCGCCGAAGGGCTCGTCGAGCAGCATGATGGCGGGATCCCGCAGCAGCGCCCGCGCGATCGCGACGCGCTGCTGCATGCCGCCGGAGAGCTCCTTCGGATACGCCTTCGCGAAGCCCGTGAGGCCCGTGATCCCGAGCAGGCGATCGACGCGCTCCCGGATCGCGGCGTTGCGCAGCGAGAGATTCGCGGCGATGTTCTTCTCGACCGTGAGCCAGGGCATGAGCCGGTGCTCCTGGAATACCACGGCGCGATCGGGGCCCGGGCCCGCGATCGGGCTGCCGTCCAGCTCGACGCTGCCGCCCGTGATCCCCTCGAGCCCGGCCACGATCTTGAGCAGGGTGCTCTTGCCGCAGCCGCTCGGCCCCACCACGGTGATCAGCTCGCCGCGCGGCACGCTGAGGTCGATGTCGCTGAGCGCGCGCACCTCCCGCCCGTTGCCGACGAACACCTTGGTGACGCCGCGCAGCTCGAGCTGCACGGAACCCGCGTGCGCCTCGGCAGCGCGCTGCTCGGACGCAGCGACTCCCCCTGCCGTCACCGCGCGCCCGCCCGCGCCAGCGTGTGGCGGTTCGGCACGTACGGCAGCCCGAGGTTCTCCCGGAGCGTATGCCCCGCGTAGCGGTCGGGGTACAGCCCGCGCCGGCGCAGCTCCGGCAGTACGAGCGAGATGAAATCCTCGAGGCCCGAGGTCTGCAGCCACGGGTTCAGCAGGAAGCCGTCGGCGGCCCCGTCCCGGAACCAGTGCTCCAGCCCGTCGGCGACCTCCTCCGGGGTGCCGAAGAACTCCTCCCGCGGCGCGGTGGCGATGCGGGCCACCTGGCGCAGGGTGAGCCCCTCGCGCCGTGCGAGATCCTCCCAGCCCCGGGTGAGCCCCTGCATGTGGTTCGAGCCGAGGTGCGAGAGATCCGGGAACGGCGCGTCGAGGTCGTAGCCGCTGAGATCGGCGTAGTTGTAGAAGAAGCTGAGCCATTTCAGCGCCTCGGCGTCGTCGGTGTAGCTCAGGATCCGCTCGTACTTGTCCTCGGCCTCCGCCCGGGTCGGGGCGACCACGATGTGGGCGCCCATGAAGATCTGGGTGAGACGCGGATCGCGCCCCGCTTCGGCCACCCGTCGCTTCACATCGCCGGAGTACTCGGCGGCGCCCTCGAAGGTGTTGCTCTTCGCGAAGATCGCCTCGGCGTGCCGACCCGCGAAGTCCCGACCGGTCGGCGAGGATCCGGCCTGGAAGACGACCGGGTGCCCCTGAGGCGAGCGCTGGATGTTCAGCGGCCCGCGTACGGAGAAGTGCTCGCCCTGGAAGTCGAGGCGGTGCTGCCGCGCGGGATCCATGTAGACCCGGGCCTCGCGATCCTCCGGGAACGCATCGTCCTCGTAGCTGTCCCAGAGCCCCTTCATGATGCGCACGTACTCGTCGGCCCGCGCGTAGCGCTCGTCGTGCGGCAGCAGCGGAGCATCGCTGAAGTTCGCGGCCGAGCTCTCCCAGGCCGAGGTGACGACGTTGACGCCGGCGCGGCCGCCGCTCAGCAGGTCGAGCGATGCGATCTGCCGGGCCGTCGTGAAGGGATCCGTGTAGCTCGTCGACATCGTGGCGACGAGGCCGATGTCGCGGGTCTGCGCCGCCAGCGCGCCGAGCAGCGTGAGCGGCTCGAAGCGGTTGAGGTAGTAGGGCTTCGCCCCGGGCTCGATCGAGACGCTGTCGGCCACGAAGAGGTAGCTGAACAGCGCCTCCTCCGAGAGCCGCGCGATGCGGCTGATGAGCTCGAAGTCGACGGCCGCGCCCTTGGGGGTCCCCGGATCGAGCCACCCGTTGACGGCGTTGCCCGTGGGTTCGAGCAGCAGCCCGAACCTGATGTGCGCTCCGACCGCCACCGGCCCTACCTCAGGCCTGCGCGCTGGAAGGCGTCCTCGGCCAGGAGCGGGGCGATCTGGACCTCGCGGGAGATCTCGCCCTCGGCGAAGAACAGATCGGCGACGGACTGGTACTCGGCCAGCAGGGCGTCGCTCACCGGCTCGTTCAGCGGCGCGCTGAACTCGAAGAAGGAGGTGACGAGCGCGGGATCGAGATCGCGGTCGGCGGCGATGGCGGCGACCACGGCCTCCGGATCCTCGGCGTACCAGTCGATCGCCTCCTGGCGGGCGCCCAGATAGGCCTCGAGCACCGCGTCGTTCTCGGCGTTCGCACCGCTCGTGACGATCGCACCCGGGATGAGGCCGAGTTCCTCGCCGCTGATGACCACCCGGCTGTTCGTGTCGTCGAGCCCGCCCGCCTGACCGCCCCAGATCGCCCAGGCGTCGACCTGGTCGCTGAGGAAGGCGTTCTGCGCCTCGTCCGGCTTGAGGTCGATGAGCTCGAGATCGCCGGTGGTCAGGCCCGCGTCGGCGAGCGCGCGCACGAGCAGCGCCCAGCCGCTCGAGCCCTTGGCCGCGGCGACCCGCTTGCCCTTGAGGTCGGCCACCGTCTCCGGTCCGTCGGGGGCGGCGACGACGATGTCGCCGCCGCCGCTCGAGGCGGCGCCGATCACGCGGAAGTCGACGCCCGCGGCCGCGCCGGTCGGCAGGCCCGGGTAGCCGATGTCGGTGAAGTCGAGATTGCCCGAGGCGATGCCCTCGAGCATCTGGGAGCTGGTGCCGAGCTGGGTGTACTCGACTTCCACGCCGAGCCCGCCGAAGCGCTCCTCGAAGAACCCTCCGACCTTGGCGATCTCGTTCGCGCCGGTGGAGGAGGTCGTGTCGATGACGACCTTGGCGGGCAGCTGCGCGGCCTGATCCTCCTCGGTGCCGCCGGTGTCCGACTGCGGCGAGGCGCAGCCGGCGAGCGCGAGCGCTGAGGCGGCGGCGAATGCCAGGGCGGCGGCGATCTTTCGAGTGGGGCGGCGCATGATTCTTCTCCAGACGGCGTTTTACGGACAGATACGCCGAATGTATGCGAATCCATCACGCGAGGTGGGAACCCGGGTAATGCCGCGTAATGTGGAACGACCGCACGGGGCGACCGCTCATGCTCTCCGGCCGGCTCGGCGCGCGAAAGGTCACGTCTCGTCAACATTCAGCGGGGACTCCTCGGCGTTCCAGCCCGGGCTCATATGATGCCTGCATGAGACACCGAACTCGCGCCGCTGCGCTCGCCCGATCGACCGCGCTGACCCGGATCGCCGCGCCCCTCGTCGCCGCCGGCCTGCTGATCGCACCGCTCACCGCCTGCTCCGGCCAGATGCCCTCGAGCGCCGGCTCCAGCGCCACGTACGACATGGCCTCACCCGAGCCGGCGATCGCGGGCGCGACGGGAGAGGCGATGACCACCCGCGAGATCTCGGGCGCCTCGGTGATCCGCAGCGGCGACATCCAGCTCACGGTCGAAGACACCGCGGCCGCGGCCGAACGGGTCGCCGACATCGCCGACGACCTCGGGGGCTTCGTGGAGTCCTCGAGCATCAGCGGCACGTCGCAGACCTCGGCCTCCCTGCTCATCCGCGTGCCGTCAGATCGCTTCGACGACGCCTTCGAGCAGCTCGGCGAGGTGGGCGAGGTGGCCGCGCAGTACCGCTCCGCGACCGATGTCACGATGCAGCACGTCGATCTGCAGGCCCGCGTGGCCGCGCTCGAGGAGTCCGTCGCGCGGCTGACCGAACTGATGCGCGGCGCGGCCAGCACGAGCGAGCTGCTCGAGGCCGAGTCGGCCCTCTCGCAGCGTCAGGCCGAGCTGGACGGCCTGCGCGCGCAGCTCGAATCGCTCGAACGCCAGGTCGAGCAGTCCGCCATCTCGGTGAACCTCAGCACCCGGGCCGCGATCCCGGGCGGCCCGGCGAACTTCTGGGACGGGCTGCTCGTCGGCATCGACTCCCTCGGTACGGCGCTCGCCGGCGGGCTCGTCGTGCTCGGCGTGCTCCTGCCCTGGCTCGTGGTGCTCGCGGCTCTCGCCGGCGTGGTGCTGCTCATCGTCTGGCTGTCGACGCGGAAGCGCCGGCGCGGCGCGGGGCATCGGCCCGGCGCCGATCAGCAGCCGCCCGGCGCCGATCAGCAGCAGCTCGGCGGCGACCAGCAGCCGCTGACCGCCGAGCACCACCCGTACGGGGGCGGCACCGCGTAGGGACGGGGATCGGCGGA
>CALMSE010000288.1 GCA_937872275.1 uncultured Leucobacter sp.
GCGGCCTCGCGCACCGCGCCGACCTCGAGCACGCGGCGCAGCACGCCGATGTCCTCGAGCGCGCCCGCCGTCAGCGGTTCGTCGCCTCCGTCGATCCGGTCGGCGCCCGGCAGCGCATCGACCACGAAGGTACCGCCGTATCTTCCGCGGCGCGGCACGAGGTACCCGGCCTCGGACAGCGTCGAGATCGCCTCGCGCACCGTCGTCCGGCTGACGCCGAGCATGATCGCGAGATCCCGCTCGGCCGGGAGCCGCTGCCCGGGCCCGATGAAGCCGAGCCTGACGGCCTGCAGCAGCCGCTGCATCGTCCCCTCATAGGGGTTGCTCGGCTGCACGGCTCCTGTAAGGAACTCGATGCCTTCGTCGCTGGGGGTCATGCCGCGCCTTTCGCCGTGCCGGCCGTGCGGTCGCGACAAGCCTACAGCGGAGTCGTGTAGGCGCTGCTGATCCCACCGTCGACGAGGAAGGTCGACGCGGTGATGAACGAGGCGTCGTCGCTCGCGAGGAAGGCGACCGCCGCTGCGAGCTCTTCGGGTCGGGCGAAGCGACCGACCGGTACATGCACCAGACGGCGCGCGGCGCGCTCGGGATCCTTCGCGAAGAGCTCCTGCAGCAGGGGGGTGTTCACGGGCCCCGGGCAGAGCGCGTTGACCCGGATGCCCTGGCGCGCGAACTGCACGCCGAGCTCCCGGCTCATGGCCAGCACGCCGCCCTTCGACGCGGTGTAGGAGATCTGCGAGGTGGCCGATCCCATCACGGCGACGAAGGAGGCGGTGTTGATGATGGATCCGCGGCCCTGCCGGGTCATGTGGCGCAGCGCGGCGCGGGAGCAGAGGTACACGCTCTTCAGATTGACGTCCTGCACCTTCTGCCAGGCGGGAAGCCCGGTGGTCTCGATCGAGTCGTCGTCGTCGGGGGAGATGCCCGCGTTGTTGAAGGCGATGTCGACCGACCCGTACTCGCGGGCGGCGGTGTCGAAGAGTTCGTCGACCTGATCCTCATCGGCGACGTCGACCTGCACGAACAGTCCGTCGACCTCTTCCGCGGCGGCCCGGCCCGCGCGCGGGTCCATGTCGCCGATCACGATGCGGGCGCCCTCCGCTCTCATGCGCCTGGCCGCGGCGAGGCCGATGCCGCTGCCGCCTCCGGTGATGACGGCGACCCGACCGACGAGGCGCTGGGTGAGATCGACGGGGGTGAGGTGACTCATTGGGCTTCCTTCTGTGAGAGGTGGTGGATCCGGCGACTCGCCGGGCTCGCGCAGGACGGCGTTCGGGTCAGTCCTCGGCGAAGAAGACGTTCTTCGTCTCGGTGAAGTGCAGGGGCGCGTCCGGACCGAGCTCCCGGCCGAGCCCCGATTGCTTGAAGCCGCCGAAGGGTGTGGAGTAGCGGACGGAGGAGTGCGAGTTGACCGAGAGATTGCCGCCCTCGACGGCGCGGGCGACGCGGATGCCGCGGCCGAGGTCGCGGGTCCAGATGGAACCGCTCAGACCGTACCGGGTGTCGTTGGCGAGCCGGATCGCGTCGGCCTCGTCGTCGAACGGCAGCACCGCGACGACGGGGCCGAAGATCTCCTCGGCGACGATGCGGCTGTCCCGCTCGGGAGCGACGACCGTGGGCGCGAACCAGGCGCCCGGTCCGTCGGGGCAGGAGCCTCGGAAGGCGATCGGCGTGCTCTCGTCGATGAACGATCTCACGCTCTCGCGGTGCGCGAGCGTGACGAGGGGACCCATCTCCGTCGCCTCGTCGGCGGGATCGCCGACCTTGACGGCCTTCACCGCCCGTTCGAACCCCTCCATGAAGCGGTCGTAGACGCCGCGCTGCACCAGCAGACGGCTGCGCGCGCAGCAGTCCTGGCCCGCGTTGTCGAAGACGGAGTAGGGGGCGGTGGCCGCCGCCTTCTCGACGTCGGCGTCGGCGAAGACGATGTTCGCGCTCTTCCCCCCGAGCTCCAGGGTGACGCGCTTCACCTGCTCGGCGCAGCCGGCCATGATGCGCTTGCCCACCTCGGTCGAGCCGGTGAACACCACCTTGCGCACGGCGGGGTTGGTCACGAAGCGCTCGCCGACGACGGAGCCGCGGCCCGGCAGCACCTGGAACACCCCCTCGGGGAGCCCCGCCTCCAGGGCGAGCTCGCCGAGGCGGATGCTCGTCAGCGGGGTCCATTCGGCCGGCTTCAGCACCACGGCGTTGCCGGCCGCGAGGGCGGGTGCGAAGCCCCACGATGCGATGGTCATCGGGAAGTTCCAGGGGGTGATGACCCCCACCACCCCGAGCGGTTCGTGGAAGGTCACGTTCATGCCGCCGGCGACCGGGATCTGCTGGCCGATCAGCCTCTCGGGCGAGGCCGAGTAGTACTCGAGCACGTCGCGGACGTGGGCGGCCTCCCAGCGCGACTGGGAGATGGGGTGGCCCGAGTTCGCCGTCTCGAGACGCGCGAGGTGCTCGATGTCCCGGTCGACCCGCTCCGCGAAGCGGCGGAGCGCGCGGGCCCGGTCGGCCGGTGCCAGCCCGGCCCACCCCGACTGAGCGCGTTCGGCCGCAGCGATCGCGGCATCCGTGCCGGCCTCATCGAGATGCTCGACCCGGGCGACGAAGGTCTCGTCGGCGGGGTTGGTGACGGTGTAGCTCATCGGCGGACCTCCGGTCGGGGTGAGAGACGGGCGTCGCGGTGCGCCCGAGCGGCATCGACCAGCCCGGCGAACAGCCGGCGATCCCGCTCGTACTCCTCCGGATGCCACTGCACGGCGATGCAGAAGGGGGCCGCGGGCAGCTCGACCGATTCGATGACCCCGTCCGCGGTGCGGCTGGTCACCTGCAGAGGTTCCGCGACCCTGCCGATCGACTGGTGATGGTAGAGCGGGGCGCGGGCGCGGCGATCCTCGCCGAGGACCTCGGCGATCCGGGTGCCCCGGTCGACCTCGACCTCGATCTCGGCGAACTCCGCGTCGCCCAGCTGATAGCGGTCGTCGCCGACGCGGTCGGGCAGGTGCTGGATCAGGTCGCCGCCGAGCGCGACGTTCAGCATCTGCGCACCGCGACAGATGCCGAGGAGGGGAAGCTCCACGTCGAGGGCCGCACGCAGCAGGGCGTCCTCGAATGCGTCGCGGTCCTCGCGCGGCGCGGCGGTCATCTCGTGCGGCTGCTGATCGTAGCGGCGCGGGTCGACATCGGCGCCTCCCGCCACGATGAGCCCGTCGAGCGAGCCGACGATCCGCCGCGCGATCTCCGGGGTGACCGGTTGCGGTGGAAGCACCGTCGCGATGCCGCCGACGTCGGTCACCGCCCTGATGTAGGTCTCGGGCAGAAAGGCCGCGCGCACGTCCCAGACTCCGGTCCGCGCCTGCTCGAGGTAGCTCGTGATGCCGATCAGCGGCGCGTCGCCCGCCGGATTCTCAGAGCCGCTCAAAGCCGCGCACCCGCTCCCAGTCCGTGACCGCCGAGTCGAAGGCGGCGACTTCGACGCGCGCCGCGTGGACGTAGTGCTCCACCACCTCGTCGCCGAAGACCTCCCGCGCCAGCGCCGATCGCTCGAAGAGGTCGGCCGCGTCGCGCAGCGTCGTCGGCACGCGCTCGACGTCGCTGATGTAGGCGTTGCCCGTCAGCGGTTCGTCGAGTTCGAGTTCGTGCTCGATGCCGTGCAGGCCCGAGGCCAGCATGCCGGCGACGGCCAGGTACTGGTTCACGTCGCCGCCGGGAACCCGGTTCTCGACCCGCATGGCGTGGCCGCGCCCGACCACTCGCAGGGCGCAACTGCGGTTGTCGTGCCCCCAGGCCACCGCGGTCGGTGCGAAGCTGCCCTCGACGAAGCGCTTGTACGAGTTGATGTTCGGCGCGTAGAGGAGCGTGAACTCGCGCATGGCGGCGAGCTGGCCCGCGATGAAGTGTCGGAACAGGGGAGACATGCCGGAGGGGTCGTCTTCGTCGGCGAACACCGTCCCGCCGTCGCCGCTGCGCAGACTGGCGTGCACGTGGCAGCTGTTGCCCTCGCGCTCATTGAACTTCGCCATGAAGGTGATGCTCTTGCCGTGCGCGTCGGCGATCTCCTTGGCGCCGCTCTTGTAGATCGAGTGATTGTCGCAGGTGTTCAGCGCGTGCGCGTAGCGGAAGGCGATCTCCTGCTGGCCGAGGTTGCACTCGCCCTTGACGCCCTCGCAGTACATGCCGGCGCCGTCCATGCCGTTGCGGATGTCGCGGAGCAGCGGTTCCATGCGGCTCGAGGCGTGCAGTGCGTAGTCGATGTTGTAGTCGCTCGCCGGGTGCAGGTCGCGGTAGCCCCGGCGCCAGGCCGTGCGGTAGTCGTCGTCGAACACGAGGAACTCGAGCTCGGTGGCCACGTGGGGCACGAGGTCGTGCTCGGCGAGCCGATCGATCTGGCGCCGCAGGATCTGACGGGGCGACACGGAGATGGGGGAGCGGTCGCTCGCCAGCACGAGGTCGCCGACGACGAGCGCGGTGGCCGGCAGCCACGGGATCCGGCGCAGCGTTCCGAGGTCGGGGATGATCGCCATGTCGCCGTAGCCGCTCTCCCAGCTCGTCAGTGCGTAGCCCTCGACGGTGTTGAGCTCGACGTCGACGGCCAGCAGGTAGTTGCAGCACTCGGACCCGTGCTCCATCACGTCCTCGATGAACAGCCGGGCGGAGACCCGCTTGCCGACGAGCCGTCCCTGGACATCGGTGAAGGCGACGACGACCGTGTCGATCTCACCCGATGCGGACGCCTCGCGCAGCTCCTCCGGTGTCAGATTCCCGCTGTGCGGAACCATCCGCGACTCCTTCGTTCGGGTGACGCGCTCATTCGCGATCTTAAAGGTATGGTATCAGACCATTAGGCTGCTCGCACCCGCCGTCCCGTCAGATCGTGAAGGCGGAGGAGGTGCTCGGCGCGAAGATCTCTTCCGGGGAGTACCGCCGGGAGGCCAGCCCCTGCTCGTGCGAGTAGCGCAGGAAGGTCTCGAGGACGTGCCGGTTCTCGTCGATGCCGTACCTCCAGTAGTCCTCCCCGAGCGCCTCGACCGTCTCCTCCACGTGATCGGCGAGCCACGGCAGCATGACCTTCAGCGAGCTGCGGTACATCAGATCCTCCCGCGCGATCCGCCGCGAGGCCTCGAAGGCCTTGAGCAGCGAGCGGGCGACCCAGGGCTCGCGGTCCAGCAGACTCGTGCGGATCACGACCACGTGCATGATCGGGAAGATCCCGGTGCGCGCGAAGTAGTCCTTCTCGACGGCCTTGGCGTCGGGGAACAGCCGGACGACGTCCTCGTGCTCGCCGAACACCGACGGCACATGCGCGGCGAACAGCGCGTCGATCTCGCCGTCGACCAGCATCCGCGAGAGGGTCTGCGTCGGTCCGATCGGCACGACCTCCACGCCCTCAGGCAGCTCGATCCCGTGCTTCTCGACCCTTCCCGGCCGCTCGACCCCTCCCGTCCGCCAGAGGATGTCGGCCGGGGAGACGCCGTGCTCGTCCGCGAGGATGCCCCGCTGCCAGACCCCGGCCGTGATCTGATACTCGGGCACCCCCACGCGCCTGCCCTTCAACTCGACCGGGCTCTCGATCCCGCTCCTCCGATTGACGAACATCGTCTGGTGCCGGAAGTACCGCGACGGGAAGACCGGGATCGCGGTGTAGGGGAACGACCCCCGCCCCAGGCTCAGCACGTAGGTCGACAGGCTCATCTCGCTCACGTCGAACTCGCCGAACACGGCCTGGCGGTAGAAGATCTCCTCGACCGGCAGGGGAAGGATCTCGAGGTCGATCCCCTCGACCCGGACCCGCGAATCCTGCAGCGCGCGGAAGCGGTCGTAGTCCACCGCCGCCATCGTCAGACGGAGCTCGGACATCCCGCCCCCCGATCCGAAGGCCCGCTCACGAGTCCAGCCCGCGCAAGAGGTACTCCCACACCTGCCCCAGGGCCCTCGGCGAATAGATCCTGTCGCGCTTCTCGAGCGCCTCGGCGTCGTCGGTCCACCTCGGCGTCCCCCCGTAACCGATGGTGCGCAGCTGCTGCTCGCACGCCTCCTCCAGCAGGAGCGCCGTGACCGTCGCCTCGCGCACCGTGGCGCCCACCGTCACGATCCCGTGGTTCAGCAGGAACACGGCGTTGCGGTCTCCCAGCGCCCGGGCGACCCCCGCGCCCAACTCGGCCGAGCGGATCAGGTCCGTGGTGTGGTCGTAGCACGGCACCGCGGGCGGCGTGAACAGCGTCGCCTGGTGGCTCACCGGCCGCAGCTGCACCCCGGATGCGGCCAGCGCGACGGCGTGGGGCGGATGGATGTGGACCACGCCCCCGACGTCGGGTCGCGCGGCGTACACCTCGGTGTGGATCGGGTACTCGATGTGCCGATTCCCCGCTCCCTGCAGCACCTCGCCGTCGTGGGAGACGAGCTGGACGTCGCCCGGCCCGATCTCCGAGAGGCCGACTCCGCTGCGCTTGATCCAGGCCCCGCGGCCCTCCGGATCGCGCACCGAGGCGTGCCCCCAGATGTAGTCGTCCAGGCCGGCCGCGCCCAGCACACGGGACGCCTGCGAGACGAGCAGCCGAATGTCGTCGCTCATCGCGTCCACCGTCTCAGACATGCGCCCACCCCCCGTCGACGAGCACGGTCTGCCCCGTGACGAACGCCGAGTCGTCGGAGGTGAGGAAGGCCAGGGCGCCCACCAGATCCTCCGGCTGCTGGGTGCGCTTGATCGCCTGCCCCTCGATCGCCCGCTGGAAGAGCCCGAGCTCGTCCTGGGGTCCCGTGCTCGTGCCCGGGGTGCGGGTCAGGCCGGGCGCGATCGCGTTGATCGTGACCCCGTCCCGGCCGATCTCGCCCGAGAGGGAGCGCACGAAGCCCTGCACCGCGCCCTTGCTGGCGACGTAGTGCGCGACCCCGGGCACGCCCAGCTGGTAGGTGTTCGAAGACATCGCGACGATCCGCCCCCATCCCCGTGCGCGCATGCCGGGGAGCAGCGCCTTGCACAGGTGGAAGAGCGGATCCACATTCACCGCCATGACGCGTCGCCAGTCGTCGAACGTCATCCGTTCGAAGGCGACGAAGGGCTGGATCGCGGCGTTGAGCACCAGGATGTCGGCACCGCCCAGGCCATCCGCGGCGGCGAGTACCGTCTCGGCCGATTCAGGCTCGCTGAGGTCCGCGCGCACGGCGACCCCTTCGGCCCCCGCAGCGGCGATCATCGCGAGGGTCTCGTCCGCCGGCGCGAGATCGGCCACGACGATCCGGGCGCCGCGCTGCGCGAGTTCACGGGCGTAGGCCCGCCCGATGCCCTGCGCGGCCCCGGTGATGACCGCCGTTCTTCCGGCGTGCGTCTGTTCCACGCTTCTCCGTCTCCTCAGTACCGGCGCAGGCCGGCCTCGACCAGCAGGGGGCGGATCCGCTCGTCGTACTCCGAGATCCCCTCCGAATAGTCGATCCAGTTGACCGCCGCACCCGTGATCCCGGCGTCCTTGAATCCCTGGATCCTCTCGACGACCTGTTCGGGCGTGCCCACGAGGGGAGCCGAGTAGTGCCCCATGGCGACGCGCATCTCCTTCGAGTCGAAGGAGAAGTCGGGGGCCGTCTTGAGGTTCATATCGCTGAACCTCCGCACCGCGTCCCACTCGCCGAGCTCCTTGATGTAGTGGTCCAGCCGCCGGTGCGCGTCTGCCTCGGTGTCGCCGAGGACGATGCCGATCTGCGTCATCACGTTGATATCGCGCCCGTAGTCCTCGCGGGCGATCCGCTTCACGCTCTTCACGTAGGCGGCCATGTTCTCGGGATCATCGGCGACCATGAAGTTGATGTCGGCGAAGCGCGCGGCGAAGCGCCGCCCGGTCTCGCTGATCGCGGCGTTCATCACGAGGGGCCGTGGCGACTGGATCGTCCGCGGTCTCGAGATCGCGCCCTGCGCGGAGAAGAACTCACCGGTGTAGTCGAACTCCTCCTCGCTGGTCCAGAGCCGCTCGACCAGGTCCATCCACTCGGTCGCGAAGGCGTAGCGATCCGGGTGGGCCTTGACCTCGCGGTCGAACATGGCCATCTCGGCGGCGTTCCACCCCGCGACGACGTTGAGGCCGAAGCGGCCTCCGGAGATGTGGTCGATGGTCGCCGCCTCCTTCGCCATCCGCACGGGATGGATGGTGGGGGCGTGGACGGTGGCGAAGATGTGGATCCTCGAGGTGGCCGCGGCGAGGCCGGCGGCCCAGGGGATCGCCTCGAGACCCCATTCGTTGTAGCGGGTCCTGCCGCCGAAGCCCTTCCAGCGCGCGTTCGGCACGACGGCCTCGAAGCCGGCGGCCTCGGCGGCGAGCGCGATGTCGCGCGTCTCCTCCCAGGTCGCACGCGGGGTGTCCTCGGACGAGGTGAACCACATGCCGCCCCGGTTGTTGAAGCCGAAGGCGGCCAGGGTGAAGTGGTCTTCAGCGGAGACCAGCGGGCTCTCGCTCATCGGTCGCGGCTGCGGGTCGGGATAGGTGGCGGGCACGTTCGTACTCCTCATGATTCTCGGTGTCTGCTCGGTCGGTGGGTCAGCGATCGGATCCGCGGGCGTTCTTCGCCTCGACCGCCGCCTCGTAATAGTGCTGCATGTACCAGTCGGCGATGTCGTCGCTGGTCGTGTACCAGACGTCGTCGCGGCCCGCGATGTGCTCGAGCGCCTCCGCGAGGTAGCGGTGACGACTCGGCTGGTTGATGAGGAACGGATGCAGCGACAGCCCGAAGACCGCGCCGGGGCGTCGCGCGCTCTCCTCGTGCAGCAGGTCGAAGTGGTCCTCGATCATCCGCCCGAAGTCGGGGGCGGTCATGTCGTGGTCGAGGAACGCGGG
>CALMSE010000289.1 GCA_937872275.1 uncultured Leucobacter sp.
CAGTCGCGAGGCTCGAGCGGATCCAGCGGTTCCGTGAGCTGCTCGCCGGCCGGGAACCCGCTCGCAACCTCATCGGTGCCGGGGCCGGCGTCGGGTTCGGGTTCGGCGTCGCCCGTTCCACCGTCCGCGGCATCCTTCGTGGTGCCCGTTGCAGCGCCCTCAGCCGCGCCTTCCGCTGGCGGATCCCGGAAGTCGGAGTCGACGAGGAACTGGCGATCCTCGTCGAGCGCCTCGTATTCGGCGGTCTCGGTGCGGGGGTCGAAGGGAACCTCGGGCATCTCGTCGAGCAACTGCCGCACCTCGCCTTCGGAGAGTGCGGGATCGGCGGAAGCGGGGCGGAGGGACCCGGTGGCGCCCGACCGGCCGAGTCGGTCGACCAGTCGATCGAGCATGCCGACGGCGTCGTCGACGACGGCCTCGTCGTGGGTCTCGACGCCGTGCAGCAGCCACCGGGCGACCTCGAGCTGGTGGTGCAGCAGGGCCCGGGCGCGCAGTTCCCGGATGCCCCCCAGACCGCGGCGCACCGAATACCGGCTGAGCACGGCGTCGAGCACCTCGGAGCCGGCGGCGAGCAGCCATGAGAGATCAGCCGCCGGGTCGCCGACCGACAGCTCGGACCAGCCGAGCACGCCGGTGATCCGCTCGTCCTCGACGAGCAGCTGGTCGGCGTCGAGGGAGCCGTGCACCACCGTGGGGGCGAAGTCCCAGAGCCGGGCCGCCGCGATCGCCTCGTCCCAGTGCGCATGCACCGTCTCGGGCAGCAGCCGGGTCTCGGCGGCTCGGGCGATGAGCCGAGCTGCCTGCTCGCGCACCTCCTCGGCCGAGCGCATCGGAAGCCCCGCCTGCTGCACGAGCGACACCGGCAGCAGATGGATCGCCGCGAGCGCCTCGGCGACGGGCTGCAGCAACAGCGCGTCCGACTCGAGCGCATCCGCC
Source organism: uncultured Leucobacter sp. (assembly GCA_937872275.1). Lineage (GTDB taxonomy): Bacteria > Actinomycetota > Actinomycetes > Actinomycetales > Microbacteriaceae > Leucobacter. The sequence continues at coordinate 937 of CALMSE010000289.1, forward strand.
GTCACCTTCCCACCCGGCAGGAAGGTCGTGACGACCGCCCGCGTCTCACCCGCCCGCGTGATGCCGCGGGCCTCGGGCACCTCGAAGGGCAGCGCGCTGCGCGCCCCGTCGGCGAGCGCCGCGAGCCCCAGGAGCTCTCCCGACTGCCGAACCTCGGCCGCCGGGCTCCGCGGTACGCGGATGATCAGCTCACCCTCCTCCGAGACGACCACCGCCGAGGTGTATTCGTCGCCGCCACCGTCGGAATGGAGGCGCGAGCCCAGGACGTGCAGCCCGGGGACCGCCGAGGTAGCGAGCGCGGCTAAGGTAAGAGGGGTGCTGGCCATACCCACAGCGTAGGGACCGGTGGAGGGAGCGGCCGTGCGCCACGCGCACGGTTCGCAAGCCGGCGCAGGAGGAGAGACCATGACCCGAGCTGCCCATCCGCCGATGGCCGGAGGCGAGTTCGACCGTGACGCGGCGACGCGGCTCGACGAGGCCGCCCTCGACGCGGCCTGGGCCGAGACGGGCAGCCGTCTGCTGCGCCTGCGCGACGGCGAGATCGCCGTTCGCGCGGCCGACGAGCACGGCGCGAAGCTCGACCTGGTTCCCGCGACCGGCGGTCGCGATGCCGATCGCCTCTACCTCGGCCGGCTCGCGGGCGATCCCGTCTTCGCCGCGGTGGCCACGGAAGAGGCTCCGCTCGGCGCGGAGCCCGCGGCCGGCTGGCTGCCGCCCTTCGACTTCGCCTGGAAGCTTCCCGAGGTCGAGGCGGAGATGCTCGCCGTGGCCTTCGCACTCACGGCGTGGCACCGATCCTCGGCGTTCTCCCCCCGGGACGGCAGCGCCACTATCCCGGCCAACGGCGGCTGGGCGCGGCACGACTCCCACGGGGGCGAGCACTTCCCGCGCACCGATCCGGTGGTGATCGTGCTCGTCGAGCACGAGGACCGGCTGCTGCTCGGCTCCAACGTGCTCTGGGAGAGCGGCCGCTTCTCGCTGCTCGCCGGCTTCGTCGAAGCGGGGGAGTCGGCCGAGCAGGCCGTGGTGCGCGAGATCGAGGAGGAAGCGGGCGTGCTCGTCGACGACGTGCGGTACGTCGCGTCGCAGCCCTGGCCCTTCCCGCGCTCGTTCATGCTGGGCTTCCGGGCCCGCCTCGTCGAGGGGGCGGATCCCGAGGCGCTGAACCCCGACCCTGCCGAGATCTCGGAGCTTCGCTGGTTCACCCGCGAGGAGTTGCGAGACCCGGCCCCGGGGATCCGGCTGCCGATGCCGGTGTCGATCGCGCGCTGGATGATCGACCGCTGGGTGGAGGAGGGGGACCGCGGCAGGGCGGCGGACGGCGGCCGTGGCTGACGATCTGCTCGCGGGGCTCGACCCCGATCAGCGCGTCATCGCCGAATGCCTGCGCGGCCCGGTCGCCGTGCTCGCGGGCGCGGGGACCGGGAAGACGCGTACCATCACGCACCGCATCGCGCACGGCGTGCGGACCGGGGTGTACACCCCGGAGCGCGTGCTCGCGGTCACCTTCACCCGGAAGGCGGCGGGGGAGATGCAGGCGCGACTGCGCGCGCTCGGCGCCGAGGGCGTGCGCGCGCAGACCTTCCACGGCGCGGCGCTCGCCCAGCTCGGATACTTCTGGCCGGAGCTCGTCGGGGGTTCCGCGCCGCAGGTGCTCGGCGGCAAGGTGCCGGTGGTCTCCCAGGCGGCGGAGTCGCTCGGCATCGAGCTGCACCGTGAATCGCTGCGGGACATCGCCGCGGAGATCGAGTGGCGCAAGGTGTCGATGCTGAGCCTCGAGAGCTACGGCGAGCGGCTCCGGGGGGCGGGCGGGGACGCGCGCGCGACCCCGTCGGGGGTGAGCGCCGAGCAGTTGATCGCGATCCAGGAGCGCTACGGCGAATTGCTGGACGAGCGGCGGCAGATCGACTTCGAAGACGTGCTCATCCTCATGACGGGCATGCTGGCGGCGGAACCCCGAGCCGCGATGCAGGTGCGGGAGCGCTACCGCTTCTTCACCGTGGACGAGTACCAGGACGTCTCCCCGCTGCAGCACGCCCTGCTGCGGGCCTGGCTCGGCGAGCGAGAAGACGTCTGCGTGGTGGGCGATGCGAGCCAGACCATCTACGGCTTCGCCGGTGCGACGAGCGAGTACCTGCTGCGCTTCGCCTCCGAGCATCCTGGCGCGCGCGAGTTCCGGCTGGAGCGGAACTACCGCAGTGCCGAACCGGTGGTGCGCGCGGCGAACCGGCTCATGCGCGGGCGCCCGGGCGCCCTGACCCTCGAAGCGGTGCGCGAGGCCGCGCCGGGTGCGGCGGGAGTCCGGCCCAGCTTCGAGTGGTTCGCGAGCGAGCAGGAGGAGGCCCGTGCGGTGGCGGCCTCGGTGCGCGCCGCGGTCGACGCCGGAACCCCCGCCGCGGAGATCGCCGTGCTCTACCGCACCAACGCCCAGTCGGCGGCGATCGAGGCCGAGCTCGAACGCGTCGGCCTCTCCGTGCGGGTGCACGGCGCCCAGCGCTTCTTCGACCGCGCGGAGGTGCGCCAGGCGGTGATGCTCATCCGCGGCCAGGCGAAGGCGGCCGACGACCGCCCCCTCTTCCAGATCGTCATCGATATGCTCCGCGCCTGCGGCTGGACTTCGGAGCCGCCCGAGGGAGCGGCCGCGCGCGAGCGCTGGCAGGCGCTGGGGGCGATCCTCACACTCGTCGACGAGCAGCCGCCGGGCACCGGCATCGCCGAGTTCAGCGAGGAGCTGCTCGCCCGCTCGCGCACGCATCACGAGCCCGCGCTCGACGCGGTGACGCTGAGCGCGATTCACGCGGCGAAGGGCCTGGAGTGGTCGCTCGTGCACCTCATCGGCATGAGCGAGGGACTGCTCCCGATCTCCTACGCGACTGCCGAGGCCGCGGTCGACGAGGAACGGCGGCTCGCCTACGTCGCCATCACCCGGGCTCGCGACGAGCTGCGGATCTCGGGCACGGCGGGCGGGGCCCGAGGTCATCGCGTCCCCTCGAGCTTTCTCGCCGAGGCGGGGATTCCCGCGGCCGGCTGAGCGGCGCGATCGGGTCGAGCCGCTCGGGCCGACTCCCCGCGTGCCGGACCACGGCACGGGCATTCGGGGTGAGGGGCCAGGGGGTGCGGAACGGAGGCGAGCTCCGGGAGCCCCGAGGTGACACCGACCCGCAGCCGGGTCGAGGCGAGGGAGCCGTCGCCGCGCTGCCAGCGGCGGATGGCGGCGACCGCGAGCTCCGCGGCCGCCGCGGCCGCGGGCGGTGTCTCCGCCGCCGGTGTTCGGTCGAGCAGCTGCGCCGCCACCAGGGGGAGGGCGGGATCCGCATCGACCCCGTGCTCGGTGGCGCAGCGTGCGCAGGGGGAGCCCGCGGGTTCCGTCAACGGGCCGAGCCAGAATCCGCGGTCGGTGAATCTCACGGTCAGTCGCGGCAGCCGTTCCGAGAGCAGGACGAGCCCGGGGTCCGGGACCCCGACGAAGCGCTCGACGGCGATGAGGAGGTCGGGCTCGGGGCCGATGCGCGATGAGCCCCCGGGCTGCGACTCCCGCACCCGATGGCCCGCGCGGGAGAGGGCTTCGCCGATCCGCTCATGCGCGATGCCCGTGCCGGGGAGTGCGATGAGGAGGGCGCCGGCGCGTCGCGAGCCCGAACGGTCCGGTCGGTGAGCGCCGGGTGGGTCCTCCGGTCGTCCGCACTCGACGAGTATCGGGGCGAGCCGTTCCACCACGCGCCTCCAGTCCGCGGCCGTGACGCCGTACCGCCGCAGGCGGCGGCCATCGGGTGCGAGCGGAAGGCCCGCGCGGAAGGCTCCGACGAGCCGCTGCACGCCTGGCGAGGGGTGCGGGATGCTCGCGTAAGGAGGTTCGAAGCCCACCCGGAGCGCATCGGGACCCTCCCAGCAGACGGGAAGCGCGGGGTCGATGCGGTATCGGGTGCCGGTCATGGCTCCACTGTGCACCAGCGGGGAAGCCCGGGCGGGGTTATCCCCATGAAAAGACGGGAATCACCGCGTTCACAGCTCGATCAGGGCTGTGCACGACGAATGGCGCGTCAGCGCGGGGTCTCCGGATCCGCCCCCTCGTCGTCGGGAAGCCCCTGCTCGAGCAGTTTCGCGAGCTCGCGATCGAACTCGTCGGGCTCCGTCGCCGCAGGCTCCGCACCGGCGAGGCCGAGGCGCTCGAGCAGTCTGGCGGGGTGCTCGATCTCCTCCGCGCTCGGCAGCAGATCGGGGTGCGCCCAGAGCTCGTCGCGCCGGGAGATGCCTCCGCGCTCCGCCAGCAGACGCCACAGCGCCGCGGCCTCGCGCAGCTTCCGGGGCCGAAGCTCGAGGCCGACCAGCGTGCTGAAGGCGTGTTCCGCGGGCCCGCCCGTGGCCCGCCGCCGCCGCACCATCTCGGCGATCGCGTCCGTGCCGGGCAGTCGCACCGTCGCATCGGCCGTCACCGCGTCCACCCAGCCCTCGATCAGCGCGAGCATCGTCTCGAGCCTCGCGTGCGCCGCCTCCTGCTCCGGAGACTTCGGAGGGATGAGCGCGCCGCTCGAGACGAGCTCCTGGATCCGCTGGGTGTCCGACGGGTCCATGTCGCGCGCGAGCTCTTCGATGTGCGCCGTGTCGATGCGGATGCCGCGCGCATAGTCGGTGATCGCCGTCAGCATGTGGAGGCGCAGCCACTTCGCATGGCGGAACAGCCGTGCATGCGCCAGCTCGCGCACCGCGAGGTACAGCGTCACCGCCTCCGAATCCTGCTCCAGCCCCTCGGCGAACGCCGCCACCCCGCTGGGGATCAGCGCACCGCCCTCGCGTCCGGGCCCGGTGAGCAGCGGGATCCCGACGTCCCCGGCCGCGGCCACCTCCTGCGAGAGCTTGCCGACGACCTGGCCCAGCTGCGTGGCGAAGAGCGTGCCGCCGACGCTCCGCAGCATCGGGGCGAGACCCCCGAGCGAGTCCGAGAGCTCCTCCGGGAGCTGACTCGAGAGCGCGTCCATGAGCGTGCGCGAGATCGACTCTGCCACGGGCTCGGCCAGGCCGATCCACGTGTCGACGCTCTGCTGCACCCACTCGATGCGGGAGATCGCGCGAGGGGAGTCGGAGGTCTGGCCCACATCGGTCGCCTCGTCGAGCCAGAGTCCGGCCACGGGGAAGGCGCGCAGCACGGGCGCCGGATCCGCGGCCTCCCCGCCCTGCCCCGCGATGTCGATCGCGGTGCGCCTCGTCACCGACCAGTCGATGCCGTCCCCGGGGTTCTGCATGGCCTGACGCAGAGAGGCGAAGAGCCCCTGCACCGCCGCGCTGTCGGTCGAGAGGCCCGCGGCCTGCGCGAAGGCGGCCGGGTCGATGCCCTCGACCGGCGCGCCGCCCCCCGACAGCAGCTCCTGCAGCAGCCGCTGCAGCTCGTTCATGGCGTCGTCGCCCTCGGGTGTGCCCTGCTCGTCCGCGCTCATCATCCGCTCCCTGCCTGCTCCTCCTCCACGCTACGGCACCGGGGTCAGATTCTGCTGCTAGATTGTGGCCTCGCGGCGACCGGGCGTTGCGCTCGCTGCGAACAGAGCGGGGGCGGCATGGCGGATCGGGAGGCCGGGCGGGGCGGCTCGCGCGGGCTGCGCTGGTCGCTGGCGCTCCTCGCTGCGGCGCTCCTGTGGCTGCTCGCCTCGGTGACCCCGGCGCCGTTCACGATCGAACGGCCCGGCCCCGTCGTCGACGCGCTCGGCGGGATCGTGGAGGGCGGCGGCGAGGCGCAGGTGCTCGTGATCAGCGGCGCGGAGACCTTCGAGACCTCGGGCGAGATCAACGTGCTGAGCGTCGCGATCGTCGGCACGCCCGAAGCGCCCGTCAGCTGGCTGCAGCTCGGCGGCGCCCTGCTCGACCCCACGCGCACGATCGCGCCGATCGAGAGCATCTATCCCGAGGGCGTGACCGCCGAGGACCGGGCGGCCGCGGGCGCCGCCATGATGCGCTCCTCGCAGCAGCAGGCGGTGGCGGCCGCCCTGCACGAGCTGGGCGAACCGGTCGACTCGCGATTGCGGATCGTCTCGGTCGTCTCCGGCGGCCCCTCCGACGGCGTGCTGCGGGAGGGCGACGTGCTGCTCGCGGCGGGGGCGGCGAGCCGATCTCGCGCATGGACGAGCTGCGCGCCGCGCTCGCCGAGACGGATCCGGGGGCGTCGCTCCCTCTCGCGATCGAGCGGGCCGGGGTCGAGATCGCGGTCGAGGCGGTTCCGGCGGCGGCCGAGGCGGGGGCGACGCCGGTGCTCGGGGTCACGGTCGCGCTGGAGTACGACTTCCCCCTCGACGTCGAGGTGAACCTCGGAGACATCGGCGGGCCGAGTGCGGGGGCGATGCTGGCGCTCGCGGTGTACGACAGGCTCACCCCGGGCGGGTTGACCGGCGGGCTGCGCATCAGCGGCACCGGCACGATCGACGGGGAGGGGCGGATCGGCGCCATCGGCGGCCTGCAGCAGAAGCTCTGGGGGGCGGCCCGGGCAGGCACCGACCTGTTCCTCGTGCCGGTCGACAACTGCGCGGATCTGCCCCCGCGGATCCCCGACGGCATGGCCGTGGCGCCGGTCGCGACCCTCCGGGAGGCGATCGACGCGGTCGAGGCCGCGGCCGCCGGGGAGGCGCCTGAGGGGCTGGAGCGATGCCGGGCTGGGGAGTTTGTCAGAAGCGCCGGTTAGGGTGGGTACGACGCCGAGTTCATCACTTGACCAGAGAGTATCGACGTGACCGACCAGACCGCTGCAGCTCAGCCGGCCCGAAAGCGCCGCATCTCACCCCTCGCGATCACGGTGGTGATAGTGGTGCTGCTCGTGCTCGCCTTCCTCGCCGTAGCGGCGATCGCGGGCGAGGTGATGTGGTACGAGCAGCTGGGCTTCCTCCCCGTGCTCACGACGCAGTGGATCGCCGCGGGAACCATGTTCCTCATCGGGTTCCTCGCGATGGCGATCCCGGTCTTCCTCGCGATCGACATCGCCTACCGCACCAGGCCCGTCTACGCGCGGCTCACCGCGCAGCTCGACCGCTACCAGGAGCTGGTCGAGCCGCTGCGCCGCGTCATCAAGTGGCTGCTGCCCGCCCTGGTCGGCCTCTTCGCCGGCTTCGTCGCGGCCGCGTCCTGGCAGCGCACGCTGCTGTGGCTCAACTCGTCGCCGACCGGCACCAGCGACCCCGAGTTCGGGCTCGACATCTCCTTCTACCTCTTCGACCTCTCCTTCTGGCAGGGGATCGTGGGCTTCGCCTCGGCGGTCACCCTGATCTGCCTGATCGCGGGCGTGGCGACGAGCTACCTGTACGGCGGCATCTCCTTCTCCGGTCGGGACGTTCGCATCTCGAAGTCGACCCGCATCCAGGCTGCGGTGCTCGCTGCGGTCTACCTGCTGCTGCAGGGTGCGAGCCTCTGGCTGGATCAGTACCGGGCGCTCACCTCCACGGGCGGGCTCTTCACGGGCGCCACCTTCTCCGGCGCGCACGCCGAGATCCCGGGCAAGCAGATCCTGGCCGGCATCGCCGCGATCGTCGCGATCCTGTTCCTCGTCACCGCCTTCACCGGCAGGTGGCGGCTTCCCGTGATCGGCACCGCGCTGCTGCTCGTCTCGGGCCTCGTGCTCGGCGTCGGCTACCCGTGGGCCGTGCAGCAGTTCCAGGTGCAGCCCGATGAGAAGAGCCTCGAGAGCGAGTACCTCGCCCGGAACATCGCGGCCACCCGCACGGCCTACGGCATCGACGGGGTCGAGGTCGAGCGCTACGACGCGGTCACGGACGCCGAGCCCGGCGCCCTGCGCAACGACGCGGTCACCACTGCGAACATCCGCATCATGGATCCAGCGATCGTCTCGCCGACCTTCGCGCAGCTCGAGCAGAGCCGCCAGTACTACCAGTTCTCGCCCAAGCTGAGCGTCGACCGCTACCTGCTCGACGGGCAGGTGGAGGACACGGTCTCGGCGCTCCGCGAGATCAACGTCGACGGCCAGACCGGCTGGTACAACCGGACCCTGGTCTACACCCACGGCTACGGACTGGTCGCCGCCTACGGCAATCAGCGCTCCGCCGGCGGCGAGCCGGTGTTCCTCGAGAGCGGCATCCCCACCACCGGCCGCCTCAGCCCCTTCGAACCGCGCGTCTACTTCGGCATGTACTCGCCCGAATACTCGATCGTGGGGGGCGAGCGCGAGCGTCCGATCGAACTCGACTTCCCGGCCGATGACGACTCGGGCGGCGAGGGTGAGACCGCGGAGCGGCAGAACCTCACCACGTTCGAGGGGGAGGGCGGTCCCGAAGTGGGCAACCTCTTCGCCAAGCTCGTCTACGCGCTGAAGTTCCAGGACATGGAGATCCTCCTCTCCGGCGCGGTGGTCGACGGCTCCCAGATCCTCTACGACCGCAATCCGGTGGAGCGCGTGGAGAAGGTGGCGCCCTACCTCACGGTCGACTCGGCCCCCTACGCCTCCGTGGTCGACGACCGCATCGTATGGGTCGTCGACGGCTACACGACCTCCGCCGACTACCCCTACTCCGAGATCCGCGATTACAACGCGCTCGTCGTCGACTCCGACAACCCGCGCGAGGATCCGCTCGCGAAGCCGGTCAACTACATCCGCAACTCGGTGAAGGCGACCGTCGACGCCTACGACGGCTCGGTGAAGCTGTACGCGTGGGACACGGAGGACCCGCTGCTCCAGGCCTGGGGCAAGATCTTCCCGGGCACGCTGCAGTCCGTCGACGAGATGAGCGGCCAGCTGCTCAGCCACGTGCGATACCCGAGCGACATGTTCAAGGCGCAGCGCGAGCTGCTCGCCACCTACCACGTGACCGACGCCAACGCCTTCTACTCGGAGGAGGACGCCTGGCGCACGCCGAACGATCCGGTCTCCGGGTCGACGGCGACCTCCGACGCGCTCAAGCAGCCGCCGTACTACCTGACGCTCGCGGCGGGCGCGAACGCCCAGCCGGAGTTCTCCATCTACTCGACGTACATCCCGGCGGACACCGGCACGGGATCGCGCGACATCCTCACCGGCTATCTCGCGGCGAACGCCAACGCAGGCTCCGAGGACGGCAAGGTCGCCGAGGGGTACGGCTCGTTGAAGCTGCTCACCCTGCCCAAGGGCGACACTGTTCCCGGCCCCGGCCAGGTGCAGAACCGCTTCACGACCGACTCCGAGGTGTCGAGGCTGCTCAACATCCTGCGCACCGGCGACAGCCAGGTCATCAGCGGCAATCTGCTGACGCTGCCGGTCGGCGGCGGCCTGCTCTACGTGCAACCGGTCTACGTCAAGGCGGCGACCGGGACGAGCTTCCCGATCCTGCAGAAGGTGCTCGTCTCCTTCGGTGACAGCATCGCCTTCGAGGACACGCTCGACGCCGCGCTCGACTCGCTCTTCGGCGGCAACTCCGGGGCCTCCGCGGGCGACGGCGACGCGCTTCCCGAGGGCTCGGACGGCGCCGACGGCTCCGAGGGCGAGCCCCCGGCCGAAGGGGAATCGGGCGATGCGGCCGACAGCGGCGGATCGTCGACGCAGTCGGCCGAGCTCCGCGCGGCCCTGCGCGACATGAAGCAGGCCCTCACGGATCGCGACACCGCCATGCAGGAGGGCGACTGGGCCGCGTTCGGCGAGGCCGACGCCCGCCTGCGCGACGCGATCGATCGCGCGATGGCGGCCGAATAGCGGGCGGCGGGGTCGGGCGGAGTCGGGCGGTTTCCGCCGGCCCGGCCCGGCCCGGCTCGTCTCCGGTCAGCCGAGCGCGAGCTTGAGCGCCTGCAGGTGGGCGCGACTGCGCGCCAGCGCGCTCGTCGCGTCGCGGCCCGCGATCGCTTGCAGCAGCTCGGCGTGCGCGTCGTGGTCGGCGTCGGTGGTGTGATCCCGTCGGAGGCGGAGCAGCTCGATCATGGCCTGCCTCAGTCGCGGAGTGAAGCCGTCGAACAGCTCCAGCAGGATCGGGTTGTGGGCCGCCGCTACGATCGCGCGATGGAACGCGGTGTCCGCATCGACCAGCTTGCTCGCCCCGCCGCGCTGCGCGCGTCGTCGCGCATCCCGCTCGACGAGCGCGCTGCGGATCGCGCGCAGATCGCCAGGGGTCCGCCGCTCGGCTGCCAGCGACGCAGCCTCGCCCTCGATGGCGATCCGCGCCTCGATCACCGCCACGATATCCGCGCGACGCAGCACGGCCTCCCAGTCCTCGGACACGTCGAGCGCGGTGACGAACACGCCGGCCCCCTGGCGCGTCGCGAGTACGCCGCGACCCGCGAGCTGGCGGATCGCCTCGCGCACGGTGGAGCGCCCGACGCCGAGCTGCGGTGCCAGGGTGGTCTCGCCCGGCAGCTTCGCACCGAGGGTCCACTCGCCGGAGCGGATGCGGTCGAGCAGCAGCTCGGCGGCCTGCTCCGCAAGGGGGGTTCGCTTGACCTGCGTCATGGATCCATCCTAGCTTCTCTACTTGTCTGAGGAGTTGTGTTACAGTGGTCCCGTGCTCCCCATCGAGATCCTCCTTCTTCGCCGCCACGGCGGGGCCTAGCCGAGACCGGCTCCCCGACGTGGAGTCGAACGCGGCGCCGGTCTTCGAACCCGGAAGAAGGAGCCCTCGCCATGACCGTCACAGCCTTTCCCCGCATCTCCACACCCGCGGGATCCATCCCCGAGCACGCCGCGCCCTGGAACCGGCAGCGGCACTCCCAGATGCCCTCGCACCGCTACGCCGACGTGCACTCGCGCGTCGAGGTGCCGGTGGCCTCGCGCGACTGGCCCGACCGCCGCTTGACCGCGGCGCCGCTGTGGGTGCCGGTCGATCTGCGCGACGGCAACCAGGCGCTGGCCGAGCCGATGGATCCGGCTCGCAAGCGCCGCTTCTTCAAGCTGATGGTCGCCATGGGGTACAAGGAGATCGAGGTCGGCTATCCCTCGGCCTCGCAGACCGACTACGACTTCGTGCGCCTGATCGCCGAGACCGGCATCGCTCCCGCGGATGTGACGATCGTCGTGTTCACCCCGGCGAGGCGCGACCTGATCGAGCGCACGGTCGCTTCGATCCGCGGCATCCGCAACGAGGTGGTGATCCACATGTACACCGCGACCGCACCGGAATGGCGCAGCACGGTGCTCGGGTACGGGCGGGAAGAGCTCACGCGGCTCATCCTGCGCGGCGGCCGGGACGTGCTCGAACTCGCCGGCGATCTGCCGAACGTGCGCTTCGAGTTCAGTCCCGAGGTGTTCAACCTCACCGAGCCGGACTACGCGCTCGACATCTGCGACGCGATGACCGAGTTGTGGCGGGCGACCCCGGAGCGACCGGTGATCCTGAACCTGCCCGCGACCGTCGAGGTCGCGACGCCCAACGTGTATGCGGATCAGATCGAATTCATGCACAAGAACCTCGCGCGACGCGACGGCGTGATCCTCTCCGTGCACCCGCACAATGATCGCGGCACCGGCATCGCCTGCGCCGAGTTGGCAGTGCTCGCGGGGGCGCAGCGGGTCGAGGGGTGCATCTTCGGCAACGGGGAGCGCACCGGCAACGTCGATATCGCGACCCTCGCGCTCAACCTGCATGCTCAGGGGGTCGACCCGATGATCGACTTCAGCGACATCGACGAGATCCGGCGCACGGTGGAGTACTGCAACCGCATCGACGTGCACCCGCGGCACCCGTATGTCGGCGACCTGGTGCACACCGCGTTCAGTGGCACGCACCAGGACGCGATCAAGAAGGGCCTCGCCGCGCACCGCGCCCGCGCCGAGGCCGAGGAATGCGCGGAGAGCGAAGCCGCCTGGCAGGTGCCGTACCTGCCGATCGACCCCGCGGACATCGGCCGCAGCTACGACGCGGTGATCCGCGTGAACTCGCAGTCGGGCAAGGGCGGCATCGCCTACCTGCTCGAAAGCGCCTACGGGATCGAACTGCCCAGACGTCTGCAGATCGACCTCGCGCGGCGGGTGCAGCGGCACGCCGACGACTCGGGCCGTGAGGTCACGGCCGAGGAGATCTGGGACATCTTCCAGCGCGGCTACCTGACCGGGGCCGGGACGGCGGCGCCCATCGAGCTCGCAGGATACCGGGCGTCGGAGTCCGAGGGGCGGGGCCGCACCCGAATCGTGCTCCGCGTTCGCGGCGAAGAGCACGTGAGCAGCCATGCGGGTATCGGGCCGGTCGAGGCGCTGACCGCGGCGCTCGCCGAGCACGGGGTCGGGATCGAGGTGCTGGAGCTCCATCAGACGAGCATCGGACGCGGTGGCGGCAGCGACGCGCTCACCGTGATCGAATACCGCAGCGGCGACCGGGTCGGCTGGGCGGCGGGCCGGGCGGGATCGGTGCTGGCCGCGAGCATGGGCGCCGTCATGTCCGCCGCATGCGCGGCGACGGAGCAGCTCATCGCTTCATGACCGGCGCCCCGGCAGGGTTCTGCGTTCGCCGTCCACATGGGGGATCGGCGCACTGGGTGAAATATCTCTGCCGGCTCGGGATCCCTCGGCGCTCGCTCGAGGCCTCGAGTCGCGGGACCGCATCTCCCGCCGGGTTCTCGACGCCGTCGACGCGGGGGAGCCACGGACCGTTCCGGGCGTCGGAGCGACACGCACAATGGCTCCTGATCCGGG
>CALMSE010000290.1 GCA_937872275.1 uncultured Leucobacter sp.
GATGGTTTGGGATCTGCAGAATGCGCACATCGTTCCGCACGCTTCGTATGGCGCGATCCAGGCGAGTACTGGTTTGGTGGGGAGTCAATCCCCCGGCGGTTGCGATACAAAGGAGTTTCTCGTGGAAGAACAGAACATTCAGCTGAAGACCGTGCCGCTTCAGGTGCCCGGTCGCGACGAGCCGGTGCCGGCGATCTTCGTGAAGAGCACGCCGATCGACGCTGAGAAGGATCCGGGCGTATCGACGGGCACGATCATTCATCCGCAGGGCAGCGTGCTGGGAGACGGCCGGTCCCCGCTTCCCGTAGACGTGCGTGAGGACCGGGATACTCCCGTGGTGATGTCCGATGGCACGAGGCTGCTCGCAGACATCTTCCGCCCGGTGGGCGACGAGCCGGTGCCGGCGATCCTGGTGTGGGGGCCGTACGGGAAGCGCAACGGCTTCTTCAACTACGACGTGTTCGGCCCCCTACGGATGGACGTGCAGCGGTCCTGGGAGGACGGCCTGAACAAGTTCGAGGGCCCGAACCCGAGCTACTGGGTGAACCAGGGATATGCCGTCGTCAACATCGATACCCGCGGAGCGATGCATTCCGAGGGCGATCTCTATTTCCAGGGCGAGACCGAGATCCAGGACGAGTACGACACGATCGAGTGGATTGCCGAGCAGTCGTGGTCGACCGGCAAGGTCGCGCTCGTCGGCAACTCGTGGCTCGCGGTGTCCCAGTGGCGCATCGCAACTCGCAAGCCGCCGCACCTCACTGCGATCGCCCCCTGGGAGGGCTGCATCAGCAACTATCGCGATCTCGTCGCTCCTGGCGGAATCCCGCAGGGCCCCTTCCTGCACTTCCTCGACTTCTCTCTGCGGGGAAACACCTGGACGGAGTCCCTACTCCAGAACTTCCTCGCACGACCTCTGTACGACGAGTACTGGGAGTCGAAGGATCACGATCTGTCCTCGATCGAGGTGCCCGCGTACGTAGCGGCATCGTGGACCAATATCGTCCATTCCCGCGGCACTCTCGAGGCGTGGGGCCAGATCTCTTCGGAACAGAAATGGCTCCGAGTGCACAACGCTCATGAGTGGACGGACCTCATGAATCCGGCGAACGTCGAGGATCTCCGTCGGTTCTTCGACCACTTCCTCAAGGGCGTCGATAACGGCTGGGAGACGACTCCAACGGTGCGCCTGAGCGTTCTGGATCCAGGCCGGGTCGACACCGTCAACCGAGCAGAGTCCGAGTTCCCCCTCGCCCGCGAAGAGTTGGTGGCGTTCCATCTCGATGCGAGCGATGGGACGCTGCGGGATGAACCGGTGGCCGCGGAGAATGCGGTTCTCTACGATCCCGATGAGGTGGGCACGACCTTCCGCCGGACGTTCGCCGACGACGGCGAGATCACCGGTTTCGGCAAGGTGAAGCTCTGGGTCTCGGCGGAGGATGCCGACGATCTCGACGTCTTCGTCGTGGTCTCGCTTCTCGACGCGGAGGGCAATGAGCGGCAGACCGAGGTGGTCACGGACCGGTATTATCCAGGGTTCGCCGGTCGGCTGCGTGCGTCGCTCCGCGAGCTCGATCAGGAGCGGTCGACCGCGGCGCATCCGGTCCACACATTCCGCACGTCGGAGAAGCTCGCCCCCGGCGAGATCGTTCCGCTCGAGATCGACCTGTGGCCCTTCTCGATTCGCTACCACGCGGGGGACACCCTCCAGGTGCGTGTGAACGGCGTCGATCTGCTCAAGCGTCCCGAGGCCCCGCAGCTGCCTCCTGTCGAAACGCTCAACTCCGGCCGGCACCGCATCCACACCGGCGGAAAGTACGACTCGCACGTTCTTCTGCCGTTCGTCGAAGGTTCCTTCAACTCGAACTGAGACCGAACGATCGGCTGGGCCGGGCCGCATATTCTACAGCCCGGCCCAGCCGTTTCCTCATGTAGAATCTACTCAGAGACTCGATTCGAAGGAGAAGAGGGTGAGAGAGCGCAGAGCAGGACCTTCGGCCGGCCTTGATCTGAGATCTTTCGAGTCCACCCTGGGGCAGTACACGCCGGTCACTCTCCGCACCGGACGAGAATTCGCGGCGGACTTTCGCACATCCAGCTACGGCGATGTGCATGTGAGCAGAGTGTCCGCGTCCGAGCATGTAGCGCAGGGGGCCGCAGGTGAAAGCGCCCCGGGCTTGCTCGTGTTCGGATACGCGGTCCGTGGAAGTGCGTCCATCATCCAAGACGGTCGTTGCGCCGACGTGCGAGCAGGCGACCTGTTCCACTACAACCCGAGCCGACCGTACACCCTGTCGTTCGCCAGCGACTACGAGCTCGTCGGCATAGTGGTGCCCATGCGGCATCTCTCCAGCTATGCGCGAGTCATCGATTCCATGACCGCCACCCGGATCGACGGCAGTAGCGGGGTCGGTGCTATTGCAGCAACGATGCTCAATCATTTGGAGCAGGGGCTCATCTCAATGAATCCCTCGCTGCGCTCCCGCATCATCGGCGCTGCCACCGACGTGATCGACACGCTCTGCTGGCAAGAGGTCTCCGCCTCGGGGCTGGTCGCAGACGTCAATGCGACACGGCTGCAGGAAGCGATGGATCATATGTCCGCGAACCTCGATTCCCCCGATCTCTCACCAGCACGGCTGGCGGCTGCGATGCACGTTTCCGTTCGCACGCTATACGCGATTTTCGAGGAGTCGGGGCTCAGTGTCTCGGCGACTATTCGTTCCAAGCGCCTCGAGCGCTGTGCACAGGATCTCCGCGACCCGTCGCGGTCGAACGAGACGATTTCGCAGATCGCCGCGCGATGGGGGTTCTCCACACCGACGAGCTTCACCCGCACTTTTCGCCAGTACTTCGGCAGCACGCCGAACGAGTATCGGCTTCAGCACTCGACCCGCTAAATAACAGCGGGCCACCGGTGTGCGTCGTCCTTCGACCAGATCGGTGAACGTCGTAGCCGCCCTGGCCCGCCTCGCACTGGTGGAGACTGATCAGAGCAGCTACTCGGGCAGTAGGTATCGCCGGAGGCCGGACGCCGGCCTCAGATTCTACTCCGCCGACACGAGCGACCGGATCCAATCGCGGTCGACGTCCTCGATGCGAGCGGGGCGCCACTGCGGATTCCGGTCTTTGTCGATGATCTGCGCGCGCACGCCCTCCCGCATATCGAAGGTACCGAGCAACGCTTCACCCAGGCGGAGTTCGAGCTGAAGCGCCTCGCCCAGGTCGTTGAGTTCGCGCGCTCGGCGAAGTGCGGCCAACGCCAGAACCACCGACGTCGGTGACATCTGTCGAATCAACGCGGCGGCGGCGCGTGCCTCCGGATCAGCATGCTCGTCGAGTCGTTCGAGGATTGCCTCGAGGTCATCGCCGGCGTAGCTCGTGTCGATCCAGTCGCGCTGCCCCAGGAGGCGTGACTCCGGGGCCGGCTGCGCGAACCGTGTGATCTCCTCATCGATCGAGCCCTCGCCGAAGGCGAGCGCCTGCTTCAGATCCTCCAGGTTCTCGGACGGAATGTAATGGTCGGCGAAGCCGCAGACCAGGGCGTCGCCGGCATCGAGGTCGCCGGCGGTGAGTGCCAGATGGGTTCCCAACTCTCCCGGCGCTTGAGAAAGCAGGTGGGTACCGCCTACATCGGGGATGAAGCCGATACGCACCTCGGGAAGCGCAAGCCGCGAACGCTCCGTGACCACGCGGTGCGAGGCATGCGCAGAGATGCCGATCCCGCCGCCCATGGTGATGCCGTCCATGATGCTGATGTACGGCTTCGGGTATCGCGAGATGTAGAGATCGAGGGCGTATTCCTGCTTCCAGAACTGGAAGAGCGCGTCGTCGTCGCCCGAGATCGACATGTTGATGTCGCCGCCGGCGCAGAGGCCGCGCTCCCCTGCGCCGTCCAGAAGGACGCCGCTGACGCTGTCGTCATCGGCCGCGGCGATGAGCGCCTCTTCGATCGCGATCGACATCTCCGGAGTGAGCGCGTTGATCACTCGGGGGCGGTTCAGAGTGATGTGCAGAATCCGACCGGTCCTTCTGACGATCAGGTCGGTCTCGATGTGCTCGTTCATGGTGTTCACTTTCAGGATGGCGCATGTTCGGTGCTGTCGGTTACTGGGGTCGGGGTGAGTCGCGACAGGCGAGGAGCCGGTGCGGTGCTGGGTCCCTCGGCCGTGCTCTGCAGGCTTCCTCGGGCGAGCAGGTGCGGGCTCTCCTCAGCCTCTCTGAGGCTGAGGACGGGTGTCGCACAGGCGTCGAGGGCGCCGAGTATCTCCGCCCATTCGTCGCGAGTGCGCCTCGCGAAGGCTTCGGTGAGCCGGTTGCGGATCACCGGCCAGTTCTCTGGATCGTCTCTGTCCGGCATCTGCGTCGGTGCGAGGCCGAGCCCGTGGAGGAGCTGCTCGTAGAACTGGGGCTCGAGCGCGCCCACTGCCATGTACTTGCCGTCCAGGCACCGGTAGACGTCGTACCAGGGTCGGCCTCCGTCGAGCAGATTGCCTCCTGTCTGCTCAGTCCACTCGCCGACCGCCGCGAGGCCTCGCACGCACTGCAGCAAGGAACTGACTCCGTCGACGATCGCGGCGTCGATCACGACGCCGGAGCGGTCTCGCTGCAGCAGCGAGGCCAGTACTCCGACGACCAGGTACAGTGCGCCTCCTCCGAAGTCGCCGATGAGGTTCAGCGGCACCGCCGGCCTGCCTTCGGCTCCCACGATGGATGCGAGGGCGCCGGTCTCGGCGATGTAGTTGATATCGTGCCCGGCTCGCGGTGCCAGTGGACCGGTCTGCCCCCAGCCGGTCATTCGCCCGTAGACGATTCCAGGATTGTGTCGGGCGATTTCGTCTGGCCCCAATCCCAGCCTCTCCATCGCTCCCGGTCGCATGCCCTCGAGGAGGACATCGGAGGACGCGATGAGCGCGAGCGCCTGTTCGAGATCGGCGGGCTCCTTGAGGTTCAGAACTCTGGTGGTGCGCCCGCGATGGATCGGATTCGTCGGCCCGATCGACGGTGTTCTGACGATTCGTATCACCTCTGCTCCCAGGTCTGCGAGCATCATCCCGGCATGCTCGAGTGGCCCCAGCGCAGCGATCTCTACGACGCGGATACCGGTGAGCGGTTTCATCCCTCGCGCCGTCCGATCTGCTTCATGGTGGCGTCGACGATAGCGATCAGACTATCCCCGACGAACACCTTGGTCTCGAAGCGAGCGAAGTCGGAGCGCGTGGACCAACGCCTATCGCATCGGGCCAGCAGTTCATCCCCCTGACGAGCCGGCGCGGTGTAGCGAATCTGCGAATCGATGGTCACCCAGTTCTCGCCTGGAGCGCTGTTCGCCAGCAGCCCTGACGCCGCATCGGCGAGTGTGAAGACGACGCCGCCGTGGCATACACCGACGCTGTTGCCGTGTTCCGGTGACACCGTAAGCGTCAATTCGATACCGTCCGCATGCGCGCCGACTATCTCGATGCCGGATGCGCGAGTTGCGGGGTCCTTCTCCAGCACAGCCTGCATGTCCTCGATCGTGGGCACTTCGAGCTACCTGCCCTCGAATCGGGGGGCGCGCTTCTCTGCGAACGCCTGCAACCCCTCCGCCATGTCGTAGCTCATGGAGTAGCTGCGGTTCGCCTCGAGTTCCCGAGAGAGCGAGACTGCGGGGTCGGTGTCGCCTGCCGAATCCGCCATGAGCTTCTTGATCGTCGCGAGCCCCAGGGGACTCTTCGCAGCGAGGAGCTGCCCGATCTCCGCCACACGGGCATCGAGGTTCTCAGCGGGCACCACCTCGGCTAGAAGCCCGTACTGGCGCCACTGTTCGGCGGTCAGGCGCGCGCCGGTGTACACCACGTACTTGGCGATGCTCAGCGGGACGCGACGTGGGAGGATCGTGGCGCCGCCACCACCGGGGATCACACCGATATTCGTGTGTCCGTCTCCGATGCGTGCCGAATCGGCGGCGATCGCGAAATCGGCGGCGAGAATGAGTTCCGTCCCCCCTCCCATGGCGACCCCGTTGACCTTCGCGATGACAGGGGTCGAGAACTCGGCCAACCGGGTCAAGAGCGCCTGCAGCTGTGCCAGGGCGGGAAGGCTGTCACCCGGCTCTTGACCCATGGCGCTGACATCCATGCCCGCGCAGAATGCGCGCCCGGAGCCGGTGATGATGATGACGCGGGTCGCTGCGGCTTGCGCTTCGTCGAGGGCCGCGTCGATCCCCTCGATCATGCCCAGCGTCAGCGCATTGAGAGCCTCCGGCCTGTTCAGCGTGATCTCCATGGTGGAGCCGTCATGGTCGACAAGCAGTTCGGCTTGCATGATTCTTCCTTTCACAGGTGTGACATCCAGGTCGAGTTCGGTTGCCGGTCAGGAGACTCTTCGCTGGGAGTCTCCCCAGATCTCCTGGCGGAGTTCCCTCTTGAGCACTTTTCCTACCGCGCTCCGCGGCAGGGATGCTCTGATGATGAACTCCTTCGGTGTCTTGATCGGGCCGAGCGCCTCCCGGCAGAACTCACGCAGGCGATCGAGGTCCGTGGTCTCCCCGGCTGTCGGCTCGATGAATGCCGTCACGCGCTCTCCCCACTTGGGGTCCGGCACTCCGAGCACCGCGCACTCGGCGATGCCCGGGAAGGCCATGATCCGCCGCTCGACCTCCGCCGAGAACACGTTGAAACCACCCGTGATGATCATGTCCTTGCGGCGGTCGACGATGTGAATGAAGCCCTCATCGTCCATGTACGCGATGTCGCCGGTGAGGAAGTACCGACCGCTATAGGACGACGCAGTTCCCTCGGGGTCGCCGTAATAGCCAGGGGTGACACCGTCTCCGGCGACCGCGATCTCTCCGACGGTGCCCTGCGGGACCGGCTGACCGCTCTCATCGAGGATCACCAGATCCGTGCCCGGCGTGACGCGCCCGGCGGCGGTGAGCCGGTCATTCCCCGCCGAGGCGTCGTCGACGGCATGCTCGGAGGGGCTCATCCAGACATTGGGCACTCCGGTCTCCGTCTGTCCGTAGAGCTGCGCGAGCACTGGACCGAATGAATCCATTGCTCTTGTGAGGCGCTCGGGAGACATCGGGGACGCGCCGTAGATCAGATACTGCAACGAGGAATAGTCGTGCTGATCGATCTCCGGCGAGTCGAGCATGCCGTAGATCACGGTGGGCGGCAGGAAGGTGTGCGTGACGTCGAACCGATCGATCAGCGAGAGCAGTTCGGTCGGTGACGCTGAGCGCACGACCACGGCTGTACCCGACTGCCGCATGATGAGTTGCATCAGCTGACCCGCCGCATGGGTCAATGGCGCCGACGCGAGGTAGACCGGGTACGGGTTGGTCAGCGTCGGCGTGAAAGGGGCGACGGCTTCGAAGGTCGAGACGATGTATCGCGCGTTGCGGTTCGAGAAGAGCACTCCCTTGGGTGTACCCGTGGTTCCGCCTGTCGCCTGGATCGCGTAGATCGATTCGACGCTCTCCGAACTGGGCGAGAAACCCTGATCAGGTTGCGCACCGATCCAGGATTGAATCGCTTCCTCGGTCAACGGCACCGTCTCTACGGGCCGATCGAGCTCCTGCATCGCAGACGCGACCTCGGCCGCCTCCTCCTCGTAGAAGAGGACGTCACAGTCCATGCGACTCAGCAGCTCGACCATCTCGCTGAGGCCCGATCGTGCATTGACCGGCAACCAGATCGCGTCGGAGCGCAGGATCCCCAGGATCGTCTCGTACATGAGGACGCCGTTACGCCCGAGGACTGCGATCTTCGTATCTTCACCGAGACCTCGCGCACGCACCGCGTGGGCGAATCGGTGCGTGAAAGACGAGGTCTGGGCGTAACTTCGCTCGAACCCGCTTTCTGCGTCGATCAGGAAAACGCGATCCGGCGATGCCGCGGCTCCCGTATCGAAGTTGTCGATGATTCTCATCGTGGCTCTCCGTTGGTTCTACGTTCTGGTCTCTGGTGTGCGTCGTATCGCGACCGCATGAAGAACGCGTCCGTCTCAGCCGCCGTGCCGGCTCTGACTGACTCGACCGAACACGTCTCGGGCGATGACCATCTTCTGGATCTGGGCCGGTCCCTCGGCGATCTCGAGGCCTTGGACATCGCGGAAGAGCTGCATCAGCGGCATCTCCTCGGAATAGGCCCGATGACCGAGGATCACGATCGCCTCGTGCACCGCCTTGAGTGCGGTGTCCGTCGCAAACCACTTCGACATCGCGGCTTCGCGCGTGATCGGAAGACCCTCGTCTTTGCGCTCGAGTGCGTCGTACGCCATCAGACGCGACGCGTTGACGCGGGTCAAGTGCTCCGCGATGGGAAAGGTGATCCCCTGCCGGGTCGCGAGCTTGGCGCCGAAGGTCTCTCGTTCCTTGGCCCATTCCACTGCGATCTCGATCGCACGGTCGGCAGCCCCCACTGCGAGGAGGGCGATCAGCGCGCGCGTGTAGTCGAACGACTCGATGACGAGTTCGAAACCGTGGCCGACTTCCCCGATGACATGGGAGTCGGGCACGAAGACGTCATCGAGCTCCAATTCGCCTCGGCCGGTCGGACGGAACCCGTAGTTCGGGATTCGTCGCAACGTCACCCCCGGGGAGCCGAGCGCGACGAGGAAGGGGGTGATGCCGTTTCTGGGATCTTCCGAGGTTCGCGCGAAGACGATGGTGGCACCGGCGACGACCGCAAACCCTGATGACGTCTTGTGGCCGTTGAGCGACCAGCCGCCGTCCACGCGGGTCGCTCGTGTCTGAATATTGCGCGAATCCGAGCCGGCGACCATTTCGGTGACCGCGAAGCCGATCGCGGTCTCTCCGCGCAGGGCCGGCCTCAACCACGCTTCCTGTACCTCTTCGCTGCCGTGAGTGGCCAGCATCTCGTTCGTGCAGAGGGCTCCGAACAGTGAGAAGGCCGCGTTGAAGTCGGCGCGGCCCAACTCCTCCATCGCGATACCGGCCTGCACGAACGAGGCGCCTGCACCGCCCGCGGACACCGGCGTGGAAAGACCCAGAATGCCTTGCTCGCCCATCTGCCGATAGAGCTCCCAGAAGAACTCGGTACTCGTGGCCCGGGAGTGGTATCCGTCTGCGAGAGGACCGGCGAACTCTCTGACGCCGGCCCGGAACGCATCATTCCTCTTCCGGATCTCCGAGCGTGTCCTCGCGGCTTCGTCCGGATTCGAGAGGAGTTGGGAGTCCACCATTGTTCTGCTCCTTCAGCGATTGGGAATGGCGCCACCTCGCTGCCGCCAAGAGTCAGTCTGTCTGGATCGAACGGATTTGTATAACCGTTATCTTGACTCACAGCTATCGATTATTCTGATTGCATGGCTCCGGATTTCACCTTGCGACAACTGGGGTACTTCATCGCGGTCGCACGCACCGGGACGACGCAGGCAGCCGCAGAAGAGCTCTTCGTTTCGCAGTCCGCGCTCTCGGCCGCGATAGCCGAACTGGAACGCGCTCTAGATGTACAACTTTTCGTCCGACGGGCGGGAAAGAGCCTGACCCTCAGCGAGAGCGGGCGGAAACTGCTGCCATCCGCCCGGAAGCTCCTCGCGGACGCGGAGGATCTTCGCGGAGAGGCGAGCGACCTCCAGCATGAGTTGCAGGGCGACCTCGCGGTGGGGTGTTTCGAGATACTCGCGCCCTCGCTCCTCCCGCGACTGATCAGCGGATTCCACGAGATGCACCCCCGAGTGAGGCTCGACTTCATCGAGGGAACGTACGCGGAGCTGGTCGAGGCGCTCGAAAATGGTCGGATCGAGGTTGCGATTCTTCTGGAACGGGACGAGCACTCGGGCCTGCGCCGCTCTGTTCTGACCACGTTGAAACCCCATGTGCTGCTCCCGACCGATCATCCGCGTGCCGACGCGGAGCAGCTCAGTCTGCAGGACCTCGATGGGGAATCACTGATATTCGTCGACGCCGAACCGAGCCAGGAGTTCATCCTCCGTGCCTTCGCCACGGCGGGGGTCACCCCCAATATCCGATTCCGGTCACGCAATCTCGAGCATGTCAGAGCTCTCGTGAGACGCGGCCTGGGCTTCACGCTCGTCGTCATGCGCGACCGGAACGTCTCCCGATTCAGAGAGGAGGGGGTCGCCGCGATCCCCCTCTCAGACGAGATCGCGCCGGAAGCCATCGTGCTCTGCCAGCTCGAACAGAGCACCCTCACCCGCCGCGCCGCGGCGTTCTGGGACTATGCCCACTTCCTGATCTCGAGCATCTGAATAGCGAAGCGGCGGGTTCGATGTCAGAGCACCGCGGTTCGGACGTGTCCGGCGTTCAGCAGAGATCGGTTTCTCCCGCTGAACGCCGGACGAGTCCTACCCGGCGCTACCGATTCGCAAAGGATGTGATGCAGGACAGCGAGGCGTCCTCGTACTCTGCGTCCTTGTAGCGCTCGAGTCCCGCGAGGTACTCCTCGAGGACGCCCTCCGCGTTCGTCAGGCCCTGCTCAGTGGCAAGCTTGATCCACATCTCCTTGCCCTGATCGCCCAGTTCAGTCTCCCACGCATCGGTTGCGGCCTCATCCCAGGCCGTGAGCGACTGCACGGTCGGCGAGTCCAGCATCTGCTGACACAGATCGGCGGCACGCTCGTTGAAGACGTCGACGCCGGCTCCTGAGTTGACCTCGAGCGTCACCTGATCGAACAGCTCTCGCAGGTCGTCAGGCAGCGCCTCGTACGCATCCACGTTCACCCACATCGCCATGACGGAATACTGTCCGACTCCAGGGTCGGTCCAGTGCGGCAGGAGCTCCATCAGCTTGTAGCTCACGGGGAAGTCGAGCGAACCGCCAACCGTGGAGATCACGCCTCGTTCGACGGATTCGTAGGTGTCGGCCGCAGGGATCGCCACGATGTTCGCGCCCTGGTCGGTCAGCGCCTGCTGGATGATCGGGCCGGAGACCCGCATCTGCAGGCCCTGGAACTGATCGGCGCCGGTCACGGGCTCATGGCTGCCGACCAGCACGCGCCCGACCGGCCAGGTGGCCACGTGATGGAGGCCGTTCCTCTCCATCACCTCCATTGCAGGCTCATAACTCGTGTGGAGATCGTAGATCGACTGCATGACCGCCTGGGAGTTCTGATTCACGAAGGGGATGCTGACCATACTGGTCGAGGGGAAGTACTGCGGCGTGTAGTCGGGCACCGAGGAGCCGATCTGTGCCCTTCCGTCACGGACGCAGTCGACGATCTCGGCTGCTTTGCACAGCACCTCGGGAGCGGTGCGATCGAATGTGAGGCGCCCCTCGGTGACTTCTTCCACACGGTCCAGGAACCAGTCCTGAAGCGCGGCCTGCGGCGACACCGAGGGATTCATGGTGGCCAGGGTCCAGGTGATGGTCTCCTCGGTGGAGCCGTCGCCCGAACCCGCGTTGTTGATCCCGGAGCAGCCGGTCAGGACGAGCCCGGCCACGGCCAGCATGCCGAGGGCTCCGCCGGCTCTGCCGATACGGCGGGATTGACGTTTGGTGAACATCTTCGTTCCTTCCTTGGTTGGTGCTCCGAATCGACCTGACGCTCGAAGCGGTTGAGTGCGCCTTCTGTCGCCTTGGTCAGCTCTCGAAGGACGGTTGCGGGCCCGCAAGGTCACGCGATGACTCGCAGAGCCCTAGCCCGCTCCTGCTGCGACGAGTGACGGCAGGAAAAGGGTGATGGCGGGCACGAAGAACAGCAGGAGCGAGACCAGCAGGTCCATGACCATGAGCGGCAGAACGCCCTTGAACACGGTCTCCGTACGCACGCCCGTTGCTCCGGAGACCACGAAGCAGGTCATTCCCACCGGCGGGGTCACCAGGCCGATCGCGGTCAGTTTGACGATCATCAGACCGAGCCAGATGCCGTCGAAGCCCAGTTCGGTGGCGATCGGGTAGATGATCGGCACCGTGATGATCAGAACGGATATCTCATCGAGAGCGGTGCCGAGCGGCAGCAGCAGCAGCAGCAGTCCGACCGTCAGCAGAGGCGGAGCGTCGAGAGCGACGATCCAGTTCGTCAGAGTCTCGGGAACATGCGCCGCGATGAGGAATGTGGAGAACACACTTGCGCCGACAAGGATCATGAACACCATCGAAGTCGTCTGTGCGGTGTCGAGCAGGGCTCCCTTGACCTTCGTCCACATCGCGTTGATGCCATCTCGCCTGAACTCCCAGAGGAGGATGAGGAGGGAGACGAAGGCGGCGATGGCTGCTGACTCGGTGGAGGTGAAGACTCCGGAGAACATGCCGCCGAGAATGATGGCGAAGATGACCGCGAGACGGATCACGCCGCGCCAGGGCAGTGTGCGCAAGGTCCGACCGTATGCCAGCTTGACTGCGGAGGTATCCGGGATGGGCGTCGGGATCTTCGCCGAGGCGTCGGCGTGCGCGACCTGGACGACGTCGGCGAGGGTCGTTTCGGGGCGGACGATCTGGCGATGCCCGACGATGAGGATGTAGGCGATGTAGCCGATGGCGGAGAGGATCCCGGGAATGATGCCCGCAGCCAGGATCTGGGCGACCGACTCACCGGTCATGATCGCGAAGAGGACCAGGAACGTGCTCGGCGGGATGACGACTCCGAGCGTGCCGGCGATCGCGACGATGCCGGTGGCGAGAGCGGCGGGGTACCCGTAGGCGCGCATCTGGCCGACCGACAGCTTGGACATGGTCGCAGCGGTTCCGATGCTGGACCCTGAGACTGCCGAGAACCCGGCGCACGCCATCACCGTCGCGATGCCGAGTCCGCCCGGGAATCGGCCGACCATGTGGTTGGCGACGGCGAACACGTGCTCCGCGATGCGTGCGCGCATCGCGAGCATGCCCATCAGAATGAACATCGGGATGATGATCAACGAGAAACTGGCGGTGGCGGTGAACGGAACTGACCCGAGAACGTTGGTCGCGTAGTCGGTGCCCTGGAGGATGACGAGCCCGAGCGCTCCGGCGAGTCCCAGGGAAAGCGCCACGGGCATGCGCAGCATGAGGAGGACCAGCAGGAGGAGGACGATGGAAAGAACGATTGTCGTGATCAGCATCGGCGCATGCTCACTTTCTCGGAGGAAGGAAGCGGATGATTCATTTGGCGGTCACACATCCGGGATGACCTCTTCCTCTTCGCCGAAGGCGGTGCGGCCGCGCAGTACGCGGATGAGATTCATGAGGGCGACGACGGCCCACAGTCCCAGACCGATCGCGATGATCCACCGCATGGGGTAGATCGGCCATTGCACGATTCCGAACCGGGTCTCGTGCCGAGAGGTGGAGTCGATTGCGCGAACAGTCGTCGCATACGTCATCCAGATGAGCAACACGGTGCTCAGCGCCCAGACGGCGCTGGAGACGATGCGTGCCGTTCGCGGCCCCAGTCGGTCCGTGACGATGGTGACCGCTACATGCGCACCCTTGATCGACGTCCAGGCAAGGCCCAGGAAGACGGAGGCGACGAGGGCGGTCTCAGCGACCTCGAGCATTCCGGGCAAGCTGGATCGCGAGATCCAACGGACCGCCACATCCGCGACGGTGGCGAGCATGAGTACGACGAGCGCGCCCGCTGCGACGATCCCCAAAGCCGCGCT
>CALMSE010000291.1 GCA_937872275.1 uncultured Leucobacter sp.
TCACCGACAAGGCCATCGAGATGCGCACCGTGCGCGGCCTCGAGACCGTGCACCTCGGCATCGGCATCGCCAAGTGGAGCTTCGAGGGCGAGGAGTTCTGCGCCCCGGTGCTGCTGCGCCCGCTCGCGATCCGCCGCTACGGCCGCGACTTCGAGCTGAAGCTCAAGAACCGGCCCACCGTGAACCCCGAGCTGCTGGTGACGCTGCGGGAGCAGTTCGGCATCTCGATCGACGCGGTCTCGCTGCTCGAGCTCTCGCAGTCGGAGGGCGTGTTCAAGCCCCAGCCCGTGATCGACCGGCTGCGCCAGATGGTGGTGGGCGTGCCGGGCTTCGTGGTGCAGCCCCGACTCGTGGTCTCCTCGTTCCACGACGTCTCGCGCCTCATGGCGGCCGACGTGAGGGATCTCGACACCCCGATCCTCTCCGCGCTCTGCGGCGACGAGGTCGCGCGTCAGCGCATCGCCGACGGCTACCATCCGGTGAACGCGCCCGATCCCGACCACCGCGCCCCCGAGACCGATCGCCGCCTCTACGACGCCGACGCCGAGCAGGACGACGTGCTGGCGCAGATCGAGGCCGGCTACTCGCTCGTCGTGCGCACGCTGCCCGGCACCGGCGCCACCCAGACCGTCGCCAACGCGATCGGCGCCCTGGCGGCCGCCGGCAAGCGGGTGCTCGTCGTCTCGCCCCGGCGCGCCACGCTCGACGGCATCACGCACCGCCTCGCGCGCGTGGGCCTGGCGGGACTCGCGGTCACGCCGAGGCTGCTGCGCCGCAATCTCGTCGAGGCGATCAGCCGCAACGAGTCGGCCCGCGGCGAGTCGCTGCGCGAGGTCGACGACGCGCTGGTGCGGCTGCGCGGCGTGCTGCTCGACTACAACGCGGCGCTCACCTCGATCGACGAGCGCTTCGGAGCCTCGCCGCTCGACGCCCTGCGCGAGCTGACCCGGCTCGCGCTGCTGCCCGCGCCGCCCAGCACCACCGTCCGGCTCGACGACCACGCGCTCGGCCAGCTCACGCTCGACCGCTCGTCGATCGCGGAGGACGTCACCGAGGTGGCGCGCCTCGGGCAGTTCCAGTACGGGCCGGAGGACTCCCCCTGGTACGGCGTGAGCTTCGCCACCACCGAGGCCGCGCGCCAGGCCTACTCGCTCGCCGTGAACCTGGCCGAGTCGAAGCTGCCCCGCCTCATCTCCGCGGCGAACGGGCTCGTCGAGCAGACCACGCTGCGCGCCTTCGAGAGCATCTCCGAGCTCGGCATCTACCTGCGCCTGCTCATGGGCATCCGCGACACGCTCGACCGCTTCACCCCCGACGTCTACGACCGCTCGCTCAGCGAGGTCATCGCGGCCCACGCGCCGCGCGGCGGCGAGGAGATGTCGAACGCGAATCGCCGACGCCTCCGCAAGCTCGCGCGGGAGTACGTGCGCCCCGGCGTGCACATCGGAGACATGTACGCGCGTCTGGTGGAGATCCAGCAGCAGCGCGTGCTCTGGCACCGCTACTCGACCGTGGCGGGAGCCCGCCCCGGGGTGCCGGCGGGCATCTCGGACGTCGTGGTCGCCTTCCAGTCGGCGTACCAGGATCTCGACGAGCTCGATCGGGTGCTCGGGCACGAGCACGACGCCGACCGGCTGCGCAATCTCCCCCTGCCGGCGCTCGCCCGCCGCGCGACCGACCTCGCCCGGGAGAGCGAGGTGCTGCAGAACATCCAGGAGCGCACGGCGATCGTGGAGCGTCTGCGCGCCGCGCACCTCGAGCCGCTGCTCGACGACCTCTCCGCGCGCCATGTGCCCTCCGGGCTCGTCGCGGCGGAGCTGGAGCAGGCCTGGTGGCAGTCGGCGCTCGAGCGCATGCTGCAGACGAACCAGGCGCTGCTCAGCGCGAACACCGCGGTGATCGAGCGCCTGGAATCCGACTTCCGCCTCGTCGACGACGCCCACGCGAGCGCCGGAGGCGCCGGGCTCGCGGCGAAGCTCGCCGACGCCTGGCGGGTGGCCGTCCCGGGGGCCAGGCAGGAGGCGCTGGCCCTCCGCGAGCTGCTGCGCGGCGGCAGCCCCTCGATCCGCTCCCTCGTGCAGCAGGCGCCGACGCTCATGGAGGTGCTGGCCCCGGTCTGGGTGCTCTCGCCCTACGAGGTGGCGCAGCTGCCCGACGGCATGCGCTTCGACGCGGCGCTGCTGCTCGACGCGGGCGCGACGGCGCTCGTCGAGAACGTCGGCGCGATCCGAAGGGCGCGGCAGGTGGTCGCCTTCGGCGACACGGTCACGCAGACGCCCTCCCGCTTCGAGATCGCGGTGCGGCTGCCCGGAGACGAGGCCCCGGCGCAGGGCCGCGAGGCGCTCCACGCGCAGAGCGCCTTCGCGCAGCTGCGCGAGGTGCTGCCCGAGCTCGCGCTCACCCGCAGCTACCGCGCCGGCGGCGAGGACCTCACGAACCTCGTGAACGGACGCTTCTACGGGGGCGAGATCGAGTCGCTGCCGTGGGCGGGCACCTTCCTCGGCCATTCCAGCATCGCCCTCGACTTCGTCGCCGACGGACAGGGCCTGCCGGATCCGCACACCGGCGCCGTGGAGAGCACCGACGGCGAGGTGGAGCGCGTCGTACAGCTCGTGCTCGAGCACGCGAGCGAGCGGCCGCGCGAGTCGCTCATGGTCATCACCGCCAGCGAGCGGCACGCCGTGCGCGTGCAGCAGGCGGTGCTGCAGGCCTTCTCGAAGCTGCCCCAGTACCGCGACTTCCTGCTCGGCGAGCGGGCCGAGCCATTCACCGTGCTCACGCTCGAGCAGGCGATGGCGCAGAGCCGCGACCGGGTGATCTTCTCGGTCGGCTACGGGCGCACGCCCCACGGCCGGGTGCTGTCGAACTTCGGCTCGCTCGGGCAGCCCGGCGGCGAGCGGCTGCTCGCGGTGGCGATGACCCGCGCTCGCCGCGCCATGACCATCGTGAGCTGCTTCCGCCCCGCCGACCTCGACACGGCGCGCATCAAGCACGGAGTGGTCGAGCTCTCCGAGCTGCTCGCGCTCGAGCACCCGGAGCCGGCGCCCGCGGCGCTGCCGGCGGAGCGCGACCCGATGCTCGGCGAGCTCGCCGACCGGCTCGAGGAGTTCGGCCTCACGGTGGCGCTCGACTACCACGGGGTGATCCCGCTCGCCGCGGCCTACGCGGGCCGCGCGGTCGCGGTCGACCTCGACTTCGGGGACTGCGGCGGCGCCGGCGAGCGGAGCCTGCGCGATGCGCTGCGGCTGCGTCCCTCGGTGCTGCGCCGCCTCGGCTGGCACTACCACCGCGTGCACAGCTTCGACCTCTTCGCCGATCCCGAGCGGGTGGCGCTGCGGGTGGCCAGCATGCTGGGCTACGAGGCCGATGCCGATCCCGCGGCGGAGGGGGCGGGTCAGCCGGCTCCCCAGGCCGAGACGGCTCCCGCGCCCCTCTTCTGATGGACGGCGACTCGGCCGATCGCCCCGGTGAGGCCGATCGCGCTCGCGCTCGCGCCGAGGACGTCACCGGCTCGGGGGAGCGAGCGGATCGCCGCAGGCCCCGGCGGGCGAGCACCCCTGCCCCGGCGGGCAGCGATCCGTCCCCCGACGACCCGACGCTCGAGCCGCGATCCGCCGTCGAGAACGACGAGCGGCTGCTGGGGGATCGGCCGCCCCACTGGGGGTGAGCCTCTTCCGCTCCCGCCCCGTTCCCGCCTGCCCCGCCCCGATCTCGCGAGGGGATACGGAAAGCGCGAGGGACGAGAGAAGGGGGAAGGGGCGGGAGAGCCGCCCGATTTGCCGGGATCGCGTCGAGCGGATAAGCTGTCCCCTGGCCCAAGACCGCCGGTAGGGCTCGCAAGAGCCCCGGAACGTTCGAGCTTCGGAAACGAAGCACGAAGACCAGCGCAGGTACGAACTCCTTGACCAGGGATCCCGATCCCGAACTCACTGAAGCTCCGTGCGTGCGCGCCGGAGCTTCTCGCATTTCGAGGGGAGCTCCGAGCGGCACGGCCCCCGGTGCGGTGATCGCCGCACGGGTACGACAAGTTAGAGGAGCGCCATGGCTACGAAGGAAGCTACGGTCGCCGACCTTCAGAAGAACTTCGAAGAGTCGACTGCCGTTCTGCTGACCGAGTACCGCGGTCTGACGGTTGCCGAGCTGCGCGAGCTGCGCAACTCCATCCGTGAGCACGCGACGTACGCCGTGGCGAAGAACACGCTGACCAAGATCGCCGCCAACAAGGCCGGCGTCACCGCTTTCGACGACGAGCTCACCGGTCCTTCGGCGCTCGCCTTCGTGCACGGTGACCCCGTGGCGGTGGCCAAGGGTCTGCGCGACTTCGCCAAGGCACATCCTCTGTTGGTGGTGAAGGCGGGCTACTTCGATGGCAAGCCCCTCACCGCCGCTGAGGTTGGCAAGCTCGCCGATCTTGAGAGCCGCGAGGTGCTGCTGGCCAAGGCCGCCGGCGCCATGAAGGCCTCTCTGTTCGGTGCCGCGCAGCTGTTCAACGCACTGCCCGCAAGCGCCGCGCGCGCTTTCGGCGCGCTGCAGGAGAAGCAGAGCGCGTAAGGATCCGCGAGTCCCGCGAGGTTCGTAGTACAAGACCCGTCGCCCGTGCGGTGACACACATCAAGGAGAAACATCATGGCAAAGCTTTCGACCGAGGAGCTGCTCGAGCAGTTCAAGGAGCTCACCCTCATCGAGCTCTCGGAGTTCGTCAAGGCGTTCGAGGAGACCTTCGAGGTCTCGGCCGCCGCTCCCGTGGCCGTCGCGGCCGCTCCGGCTGCCGGTGGCGCCGCCGCTGAGGCCGTCGAGGAGAAGGACGAGTTCGACGTCGTCCTCGAGGCCGCCGGCGACAAGAAGATCCAGGTCATCAAGGTCGTGCGCGAGCTGACCGGCCTGGGCCTGGGCGAGGCGAAGACCCTCGTCGAGGAGGCTCCGAAGAACGTGCTCGAGGGTGCGAAGAAGGAGGCCGCCGAGGAGGCCAAGGCCAAGCTCGAGGAGGCCGGCGCGAGCGTCAAGCTGGCGTAAGCTCCGCGAAGCGGATCGAGGGGGCGTGCCACTGCGGCACGCCCCCTTTCCCGTTTTCGCGGGTGGATTCCTCTCTGGGAGAACGCCCCTGGCACGGTCGGTTTCGATGGTGCTATCGTTGGCTGGTTTTGCTATCGAAAGGCGCACCGTGGCTCTCATCAGACTCACCCTGCAATACGCGCGCCCCTACTGGGGGTGGATCGCAGCCGTCGTCGTGCTGCAGCTGCTGGCGACGATCGCCGCGCTCTGGCTGCCCAGCCTCAACGCGCAGATCATCGACAACGGCATCGCGCAGGGCGACACCGAGTTCATCTGGAACACCGGCGGCGTCATGCTCGCGGTCTCCTTCGGCCAGCTCGCCGCGGCGGTGGCCGCGGTCTACTGCGGCGCGCGGGCCTCGATGGCGATCGGCCGCGACCTGCGCCGCGGCGTCTACCGCAAGGTGGACTCGCTCTCGACCCTCGAGGCCATGCGCTTCGGCGCCGGCACGCTCATCACCCGCGGCACGAACGACGTGCAGCAGGTGCAGATGCTCGTGCTGATGACGCTGAACTTCATGATCTCCGCGCCGATCATGGCCGTCGGCGGCATCATCATGGCGCTCCGGGAGGACGCCGGCATGTCGTGGCTCGTCTGGGCCTCGGTCGGACTGCTCGCGGTGATCGTGGGTTTCCTCGTGCGCCTCCTGCTGCCCCTGTTCCGCCAGATGCAGGAGAAGGTCGACGACATCAACAGCGTGCTGCGCGAGCAGATCATGGGCATCCGCGTCGTGCGCGCCTTCGTGAGGGAGCCCTTCGAGGCCGCGCGCTACCGCGTCGCGAACGACAACATCACGCGCATCTCGGTGCAGGTCGGCAACGTCTTCGTGCTCATGTTCCCGGTGATCATGATGGTGCTGCACATCGCCACGGCGGCGGTGCTGTGGTTCGGCGGGCACCGGGTCGCCGCGGGCGATGTGGAGATCGGCTCGCTCACGGCGTTCCTGCAGTATCTGCTGCAGATCCTCGTCGCCGTGATGATGGGGGTGTTCATGGTCATGATGATCCCGCGCGCGGTCGTCTGCGCGGAGCGCCTGCGCGAGCTCTTCGACACCGAGTCGACGCTCGACTTCCCCGAGGAGGCCTCCGCGGCGACCCCGCGGCAGGGCCGTGTGGAGTTCGACGGTGTCACCTTCGGCTTCCCCGGCGCCGAACGGCCCGTCATCAAGAACGTCAGCTTCGTGGCGGAGCCCGGCAAGACCACCGCGATCATCGGGTCCACCGGCTCGGGCAAGACCACGCTGCTCGGCCTGGCGCTGCGCCTCTTCGATCCGCAATCGGGCAGCGTGCGCATCGACGGCGAGCCCGTCTCCGCGCTCACCCGGGATCAGCTCGCGAAGACCGTGAGCCTCGTTCCGCAGCGACCCTACCTCTTCTCCGGCACGATCGCCTCGAACCTGCGCTTCGGCGACTCCCAGGCGAGCGACGAGCAGCTGTGGGAGGCGCTGCGCGTGGCCCAGGGCGATGACTTCGTGCGGGCGAAGGAGCACGGGCTCGACGAGCCGGTCTCCCAGGGCGGCACCAGTGTCTCGGGCGGCCAGCGGCAGCGGCTCTCGATCGCGCGGGCGCTCGTCGCGAAGCCGCTCGTCTACCTCTTCGACGACTCGTTCTCGGCGCTCGACGTGGCGACGGACGCCCGTCTGCGCGCCGCGCTGCCCGCCGCGACGGAGGGCGCGACGACCATCATCGTGGCGCAGCGGGTCTCGACGATCACGGAGGCGGATCAGATACTCGTGCTCGAGGACGGCGAGATCGTGGGCCGCGGCGCCCACGACGAGCTCCTCGCGACGAACGAGGTGTACCAGGAGATCGTGAGATCCCAGCTCGACGAGGCGGAGGCCGCGTGATGGCGAAGAAGAAGGACGCCGCGGTGGCCGAGGCCGAGGATTTCGAGCTGCCCGACGACTACACGCCGAGCGGCGACGACTGGTTCGGCGACCAGCCGGTCAAGAAGGCGAAGCACTTCTGGCCGTCCGCGAAGCGGCTGTTCGGCCTGCTCGCGCCGGAGAAGTGGCTGTTCTCCCTGGTGGTCGTGCTGGTCGTGGGATCGGTCGTGCTCATGGTCATCGCGCCCAAGGTGCTGGGCCAGGCGATGGACGTGATCTTCAGCGGCATCATGGGAGCCCAGCTGCCGAAGGGCGTGCCGCTCGACCAGATCATCGCGGGGATGCGCGAGCAGGGCCAGGGCCAGTACGCCGACGTGCTCGCCGGGGCGAACGTGGTGCCCGGAGAGGGCATCGACTTCGGTCTGCTCGGCTCGCTCATCCTGACGGTGCTCGCGCTCTACCTCGTCGCCTCGTTCCTCATGTGGTGGCAGGGCTACCTGCTCAACCGTCTCGTGATGCGCATCGTCTTCACGCTGCGCCAGGACATCGAGGAGAAGATCAACCGGCTGCCCCTGTCGTACTTCGACGGCCGGCAGCGCGGCGACGTGCTCTCCCGCGTCACGAACGACGTCGACAACATCCAGCAGGCGCTGCAGCAGGCCTTCTCCCAGCTCGTGCAGTCGGTGCTGACCATCATCGGCATCACGATCATGATGTTCGTGGTCTCGTGGCAGCTCGCCCTCATCGCCCTCGTCGCGCTGCCGCTCTCGGGCGTCATCGTGGGCATCGTCGGCGTGCGGGCCCAGAAGCGCTTCGTGGCGCAGTGGAAGAACACGGGCGACCTGAACGGCCACATCGAGGAGTCGTTCACGGGCCACGAGATCGTGCGCGTGTTCAATCGCGACGCCGAGATGATCGAGGAGTTCGACCGTCGCAACGAGCGGCTCTTCGAGGCCTCCTTCAAGGCGCAGGCGCTCTCGGGGTCGATGATGCCGGCCATGCAGTTCGTGCAGTACTTCACATACGTGCTCATCGCCGTGGTGGGGGCGCTCCGCGTGACCGCGGGCCAGATGACGCTGGGCGACGTGACCGCCTTCATCCAGTACTCGCGCGAGTTCTCGCAGCCGATCGGTCAGATGGCGGGCATGGCGAACATGCTGCAGTCGGGCATCGCCTCGGCCGAGCGCACCTTCGAGCTGCTCGACGCCGAGGAGCAGGATCCCGAGTCCGCGGTCGCGGAGCTGCCCGAGCCGAGCGACGGCCACGTCGAGTTCGCGCACGTGAGCTTCAGCTACGACGCCGCGCAGCCGCTCATCGAGGATCTCTCCCTCGAGGTGCACCCCGGGCAGACGGTCGCGATCGTGGGGCCGACGGGCGCGGGCAAGACGACGCTCGTCAACCTCATCATGCGCTTCTACGAGCTGAACGAGGGGCGCATCCTCATCGACGGCGTCGACATCACCGAGCTGTCGCGCGCCGAGCTGCGCGGGCATGTCGGCATGGTGCTGCAGGACGCGTGGCTGTTCGGGGGCACGATCCGCGAGAACATCCGCTACGGCCGGCTCGACGCGACGGACGACGAGGTGGTTGAGGCCGCGCAGGCGACCATGGTCGACCGCTTCGTGCGGCAGCTGCCCGACGGATACGACACCGTCATCGACGAGAACGGGTCGGCGCTCTCGGCCGGCGAGCGGCAGCTGCTGACGATCGCCCGCGCCTTCATCGCGGATCCGTCGCTGCTGATCCTCGACGAGGCGACCTCCTCCGTCGACACCCGCACCGAGGTGCTCGTGCAGCAGGCGATGCACGCGCTGCGGGCGGATCGCACCTCCTTCGTCATCGCTCACCGGCTCTCGACGGTGCGCGACGCCGACACCATCCTCATGATGGAGGACGGTCGCATCGTGGAGCAGGGCTCGCACGAGGAGCTGCTCGCCCGGCAGGGCGCGTATCACGCGCTGTACCAGGCCCAGTTCGCGGGCGTCTCCGACGAGGCGGAGGAGGAAGAGGTCGAGACCGCCGCGGTGGCCGCAGGCGAGCTGCCCGACGAGGAGCCTCGCGAGGTGGGGTAGACTCTTCGGTGGCCCTCATGCGGCGATACCTCGGTGAACTCCCCCAGGCCGGAAACGGAGCAAGGGTAGTCGGGCTCTGTCGGGTGCATGAGGGCTCTTCGCGCCCTCCGCGCCTGTGCTCTCCCCGCCTGTGCTCTCCCCGCCTCCGGCGGCCGCCCAATAGGCTGGACGCGTGGTTGCCTCCCTCTACCTGACCTCGGCCGAAGGCCGTTCCGGCAAGAGCGCCGTCGCCCTGGGCGTCCTCGACGCCCTGCTGGCGGACGGTTCGCGCGTGGGCGTGTTCCGGCCGCTCATCCGAGGCGGCGGCGAGCGCGATCGCGTGCTCGAGCTGCTGCGATCCCGCGCGACCGCCGACGTCCCCTACGAGGCCTGCATCGGCGTGGGCTACGAGGAGGCGCGCGACGACCCCGAGGAGGCGCTCGCCCGCATCGTCGGGGCCTACGAGGCGCTCAAGGCCCGCTGCGACTGGGTGGTGGTGGTCGGAAGCGACTTCACCGACGTGGCCGTGCCCACGGAGCTCGCGTTCAACGCGCGCATCGCGGCGAACCTCGACGCGCCCGTGCTGCTGATCGTGGGCGGGCGTCTGCACGACGGCTCCGAGACGCTCGGACAGTCGACGCCGCGCTCGGCGCACGAGATCGCGCAGGTCGCCGAGATGGGGGCCGACGAGCTCGCGGCCGCGCATGCGCCCGTGCTCGCGGTGATCGTGAATCGGGCGGATCCCGAGGCCCTCGACGGGATCGTCGCAGAGGTGGGCGCAGCCCTGCCCGCGGACACCCCGGTGTGGGCGCTGCCCGAGGAGGTGACCCTCGTCGCGCCGCCCCTCGCGAGCGTCGCGGAGGCGGTGGCGGGCACGCTGACTCGCGGGGACGCCGCACTGCTGGACCGCGAGGTGCGGCAGATGGTCATCGCGGGCATGTCGATGGAGAACGTGCTGCCGCGGTTGCTCGAGGGCTCCGCGGTGGTGATCGCGGCGGATCGGGCCGAGACCCTGCTCGCGGTCACGATGGCGCACGAGGCACCGACCTTCCCCTCGCTCGCGGGGGTCGTGCTCAACGGCGCCTTCGAGCTCTCGCCAGACATCGAGCGGCTGCTCGACGGCATCGGCTCGCCGCTGCCGGTGATCCGCACCGAGCTCGGCACCTTCGACACGGCGCAGCGCATGATCCGCTCGCGGGGCGTCCTCAGCGCCGACTACCCGGAGCGCATCGGGACCGCGTTGCGCCTCTTCGGCGAGCACGTCGACACCGCCGTGCTGCGGGAGCACACGAGCGCCCATCCCGGCGGGGTGCGCACGCCGATCCGCTTCGCCTACGAGCTGCGCACTCGTGCCGCTCTGACCGGCGCTCGCATCGTGCTGCCCGAGAGCGACGACGAGCGCGTGCTGCGGGCCGCCGACACGGCGTTGCGGCGGGGGATCGCGCGGATCACCCTGCTCGGCGAGGAGCGCGCCGTGCGCGGTCGTGCGGCGGCCCTCGGCCTCGTGCTGGACGCGGCGGAGGTCGTCGACCCCGCGAGCTCTCCGCTGCGCGAGCCGCTCGTCGTCGAGTACGCGCGGCTGCGACAGCACAAGGGCGTGACGATCGACCAGGCGTTCGAGCAGGTGGCCGAGGTCAGCACCTTCGCGACCATGATGGTGCAGCAGGGGCACGCCGACGGCATGGTGTCGGGCGCCGTGCACACGACCGCGCAGACCATCCGCCCCGCGCTGCAGCTGATCGGCACCGAGCCCGGGGTGTCCGTGGTGTCGAGCGTGTTCTTCATGGCGCTCGCCGATCGGGTGCTCGTCTACGGCGACTGCGCGGTGAACCCGGATCCGAGCGCCGAGCAGCTGGCGGACATCGCGATCTCGTCCGCGGCCACGGCCGAGCGCTTCGGGGTGGAGCCTCGGGTTGCGATGCTCTCGTACTCGACCGGCGAGTCGGGTGCGGGCGCCGATGTCGACAAGGTGCGCCGGGCCACGCAGCTCGTGCGGGCGGCCCGGCCCGCGCTCGAGGTCGACGGGCCGATCCAGTACGACGCCGCCTACGACCCGGTGACCGGGGCCGCGAAGCTGCCGGGCTCGACGGTGGCGGGCCGTGCGACGGTGTTCGTATTCCCCGATCTGAATACGGGCAACAACACGTACAAGGCGGTGCAGCGGTCGGCGGGCGCGGTCGCCGTCGGCCCCGTGCTGCAGGGCCTCGCGAGACCGGTCAACGACCTGTCCCGCGGCGCGACCGTGGAGGACATCGTGAACACCATCGCCATCACCGCGATACAGGCGGGCAGCCGATGAGCGCCGTGCTCGTGATCAATGCGGGATCGTCGTCGATCAAGTACCAGCTGATCGACACCCTGAGCGGCGAGCGCCTCGCGCACGGCCTCATCGAGCGGATCGGCGAGCCGATGGGCCGCGTCTCGCACCGGGCCGGCGGCGCCCGCCACGATCGCGACGCGCCGATCCCCGACCATTCCGCGGGTTTCGCGGCGATGGCCGAGACCTTCGCCGCCGCGGGGATGCCGCTCGACCGCCTCGGCATCCGGGCCGTCGGGCATCGCGTGGTGCAGGGGGGCTCCGAGTTCACCGCGCCCACGCTCATCGACGACGCGGTGGAGCGGCGGATCCTCGAACTCGCCGATCTCGCCCCGCTCCACAACCCGGGCCATCACCAGGCGATCCTCGCCGCCCGTGCGGCCTTCCCGGATGTGCCGCACGTGGCGGTGTTCGATACCACCTTCCATCAGACCATGCCGGAGAAGGCATACACCTACGCGATCGATCGCGAGGTCGCGGCGGCGCACGGGGTGCGGCGCTACGGCTTCCACGGCATCTCGTACCAGGTCGTGTCCCGGCGGGCGGCGGAGCTGCTCGGCCGGCCGGTGGCGGAGCTGCGCCAGATCGTGCTGCATCTCGGCAACGGCGCCTCGGCGTGCGCGATCGACGGGGGCCGCTCGGTCGACACCTCCATGGGGCTCACCCCGCTCGAGGGGCTCGTCATGGGCTCGCGGGGCGGCGACATCGATCCCGGGGCGCTGCTGCACCTGCTGCGGGCGGGGATGACGGTGGACGAGCTCGACCGCCTGCTCAACCGCGGCTCGGGGCTCGTGGGTCTCGGGGGCTCGCTCGACATGCGCGATCTCACCGCCGCGGCGACCGCGGGCGACGCCGGGGCTCGGCTCGCGTTCGAGGTCTACGTGCATCGCATCCGCCGATACCTGGGCGCCTACCTGCTCGAGCTCGGCGGCGCCGATGCGATCGTCTTCACCGCGGGCGTGGGAGAGAACCACGCCCCGACGCGGTGGGCGGTGTGCGCGGGGCTCGAGGGGTTCGGCATCGAGCTCGACCCTGCCGCGAACGAGGCCCCCGCGGGCGGACCGCGCCGCATCAGCGCGCCCTCGTCGCGGGTGGCGGTGCTCGTCGTGCCGACCGACGAGGAGGCCGAGATCGCCCGGCAGACCTGGGAGCTCGTCGCGAGCTGAATGAATGTCGGAGGCCGCCGATAGCATTGACTCGTGGCTACCGCACTGTACCGCCGATACCGGCCCGAGGCCTTCTCCGAGATGATCGGGCAGGCTCATGTGACCGAGCCGCTCATGACCGCCCTGCGCACCGGGCGCATCGGTCACGCCTACCTCTTCAGCGGCCCGCGGGGCTGCGGCAAGACGACGTCGGCGCGCATCCTCGCGCGCTGCCTCAACTGCGCCGAGGGCCCCACCGACACCCCCTGCGGCAGCTGCCCCAGCTGCGTCGAGCTCAGCCGCGACGGCGGCGGATCCCTCGACGTGGTCGAGATCGATGCGGCCAGTCACGGCGGCGTCGACGACGCCCGCGAGCTGCGCGAGCGCGCGGTGTTCGCCCCGGCTCGCGACCGCTTCAAGATCTTCATCATCGACGAGGCGCACATGGTGACCTCGGGCGGCTTCAACGCGCTGCTCAAGATCGTCGAGGAGCCGCCGCCCCACGTCAAGTTCGTCTTCGCGACCACGGAGCCCGAGAAGGTCATCGGCACCATCCGCTCCCGCACCCACCACTACCCGTTCCGCCTCATCGCCCCGGGCACGCTCGTCGACTACGCCCAGCAGCTGGTCGACAGCGAGGGCGTGCGGGTCGAGCCGGGCGTGCTGCCGCTCGTGGTGCGCGCCGGCGGCGGATCCGTGCGCGACTCGCTCTCGATCCTCGATCAGCTCATCGCGGGCAGCGAGGGCGACCAGGTCACCCTCGACCGCGCCACCGGTCTGCTCGGGTACACGAGCGCCGAACTGCTCGACGAGGTCGTGGCGGCCTTCGGCGCGCGCGATCCGGGCGCGGCGTTCGCCGCGGCCGACCGGGTGGTGCAGACGGGGCAGGATCCGCGTCGCTTCGTCGAGGACCTGCTCGAGCGGCTGCGAGATCTCATCGTCGTCTCGGCCACGAGCGTGCAGGGCGCCTCGGCGGTGTTCCGCGGGGTGCCCGTCGACCGGCTGCAGCGCATGTACGAGCAGGCGCAGGCCTTCGGGCCGGGTGAGCTGTCGCGCATCGCCGACACGGTGAGCGGGGCGCTCGACCGCATGACCGGGGCCACGGCGCCGAGGCTCCACCTCGAGCTCATGATCGCGCGCGCGATCGCGGCCCAGGCGGGCGGTCCGGTGGCCGGGAC
>CALMSE010000292.1 GCA_937872275.1 uncultured Leucobacter sp.
CGACGTGCGCCCAGCGGACCTCGCGATCCACCCCCGCCTCGCCCGCGAGCAGCACGGGCGACCCGGCCCGCAGCTCGGGCAGCTCGAGCACGTCCCGCACGCGCGGCAGCGGTGAGCGATCCGTCTCCTGCACACGTCGATCATACAGAATGTCCGATTTCAAACCCATCTTGCGATGGAATGACCTGCAAAGCATCGGAAGCCCATTGGAATACTGGGTTCCATCGGGTGCTCGTGCCCGAACACTCTGACCTGAAATCCCGAGCAGCACTGAAAGAGACCCAGCAGCATGGCACGCATCCCCCACGTCATCGCAGGCTCGCGCGTCACCGACGCCGAGCGCACCCAGCCCGTCTACAACCCCGCCACCGGCGAGGCGCAGCACGAGCTCGGCATCGCCTCGGCCGAGACCGTCGAGCAGGCCATCGCCGCGGCGGCGGCCGCGCTTCCGGCCTGGCGCGCGACGAGCCTCACCAGGCGCGCCGACGTGTTCTTCAACCTGCGCCAGCTGCTGAAGCAGCGCACCCCCGAGCTCTCGGCGATCGTCACGAGCGAGCACGGCAAGGTGCTGAGCGATGCGGCGGGCGAGGTCGCGCGCGGCCTCGAGAACGTGGAGTTCGCCGCCGGCCTGCTGCACCTGCTGAAGGGCGAGCGCGACGAGCAGGTCTCGACCGGCGTCGACGTGCACTCGGTGAAGCAGCCGGTCGGCGTCGTCGCGGCGATCACCCCCTTCAACTTCCCGGTCATGGTGCCGCTGTGGATGATCGCGAGCGCCATCGCCTGCGGCAACACCGTCGTGCTGAAGCCCTCCGAGCGCGATCCCTCCGCCTCGGTGTTCATCGCCGACCTCTTCCGCGAGGCCGGGCTGCCCGACGGGGTGCTGAACGTCGTGCACGGCGACAAGGTCGCGGTCGACACGCTGCTCGACAGCCCGACCGTCAAGGCCGTGAGCTTCGTGGGCTCCACCCCGATCGCCAAGTACATCTACGAGCGCGCGGCCGCGAACGGCAAGCGGGTGCAGGCCCTCGGCGGTGCGAAGAACCACATGCTCGTGATGCCCGACGCCGACCTGCGGGTCACCGCGGACGCCGCGATCTCCGCGGCCTACGGCTCCGCCGGCGAGCGCTGCATGGCCGTCTCCGTCGTGGTCGCGGTCGGCGACATCGCGGATCGCCTCATCCCCGAGCTGACCACCCGCATCGCGGCGCTCAAGATCGGCGACGGCACCGATCCCGCCAGCGAGATGGGCCCGCTCATCACCCGCGAGGCGAAGGAGCGCGTCGAGTCGTACGTCGCCGGCGCCGAGGCCGAGGGCGGGGTCGTCGTGGTCGACGGCCGCGAGGCGAAGTTCGAGGGCGACGGCTTCTTCACCGGCGTCTCGCTCATCGACCACGTGAAGACCGACAGCAAGGTGTACCGCGAGGAGATCTTCGGCCCGGTGCTCGCGATCGTCCGCGTCGACAGCTACGAGGAGGGTCTGCGCCTCATCAACGAGCACCAGTTCGGCAACGGCACTGCGATCTTCACCCGCGACGGCGGCACGGCCCGCCAGTTCGAGTTCGACGTCGAGGCCGGCATGGTCGGCATCAACGTGCCGATCCCCGTGCCGGTGGGGTCGTTCTCCTTCGGCGGCTGGAAGGACTCGCTCTTCGGCGACTCGCACATCTACGGCCCCGAGTCGATCCACTTCTACACCCGTTCGAAGGTCGTGACGACCCGCTGGCCCGATCCCGACCAGTCGAAGATCGACCTGGGCTTCCCGAGCAACCACTGAGGCTGAGAGGATCGCAGCATGTCTGATTACACCGACCTGAACGGCGCCCCCCACAGCTTCGGCGATGCCGAGGCCGAGCGGGAGGTGCGGGCGAACGACCGCGGCTACGTCTTCCATTCCTGGTCGGCGCAGGCGCAGATCGATCCGCTCCCCATCGCCAAGGGCGAGGGTGCGCGCTTCTGGGACTACGCCGGCAAGGAGTACCTCGACTTCTCCTCGCAGCTCGTGAACCTCAACCTCGGCCATCAGCATCCGGCGCTCGTGCAGGCGATCCAGGATCAGGCGGGCCGGCTCGCGACGATCCAGCCCGCCTTCGCAAACGACGTGCGCGGTGAGCTCGCCAAGCGCATCGTCGAGCACTCCTTCGCGGGCGCGCGCTCGGTGTTCTTCACGAACGGCGG
This sequence comes from uncultured Leucobacter sp., assembly GCA_937872275.1. Classification (GTDB taxonomy): domain Bacteria; phylum Actinomycetota; class Actinomycetes; order Actinomycetales; family Microbacteriaceae; genus Leucobacter. Next base: position 2,176 of record CALMSE010000292.1, read on the forward strand.
CGCCGAGGCGATCGAGTACGCGGTGCGCCTGGCGCGGCAGTCGAGCGGCAAGCGCAAGATCCTCAGCCGCTACCGCTCGTACCACGGCTCCACCGGCACCGCCATCACGATGACGGGCGAGCCCCGGCGCTGGGCCAACGACGTCATCGACGGCGAGGTCGTGCACTTCTTCGGGCCCTACGCCTACCGCAGCGCGTTCTGGGCCGAGACGCCCGAGCAGGAGGCCGAGCGCGCGCTCGCGCATCTCGAGCAGCAGATCCAGCTCGAGGGCCCCGGCACGATCGCCGCGATCGTGCTCGAGACCGTGACGGGCACGAACGGCGTGCTCGTGCCGCCGCCCGGCTACCTGCCCGGCGTGCGCGAGCTCTGCGACCGCTACGGCATCCTCATGATCTGCGACGAGGTGATGGTCGGCTTCGGCCGCATCGGCGAGTGGTTCGCCTACCAGGCGTTCGACGTGACGCCCGACCTCGTCACCTTCGCGAAGGGCGTCAACTCGGGCTACGTGCCGCTGGGCGGCGTGGTGATCAGCGAGCGGATCCACGATGCCTTCGCGGATCGCCCCTTCCCGGGCGGCCTCACCTACTCCGGCCACCCGTTGGCCTGCGCGGCGGGCGTCGCGACCTTCGACGTCTTCGAGCAGGAGGGCATCATCGAGCGGGCGCGGGATCTCGGCGCGAGGGTCGTTGAGCCGCGCCTCGCCGAGCTCGCAGAGAAGCACCCGTCGGTCGGGGAGTACCGCGGCCGGGGCCTGTTCTGGGCGCTCGAGCTGGTGGTGGATCGCGCCACCCGAGAGCCGCTCGTGCCGTTCAACGCCGCGGGCGAGGCGGCGGCGCCGATGGGCGCGGTGGCCGCGGCGTGCAAGAGCGCGGGTCTGTGGCCGTTCGCGGTGGCGAACCGCCTGCAGATCGCCCCGCCGCTCATCGTCTCCGAGGCGGATCTGCGCCGCGGCCTCGGCATCATCGACGAGGCGCTGACGGTCGCAGACGGGTACTGCACCGGGGCCTGAGCGGCGCTCCTCCCCGCGGTCTCGTCGGCCCCCTCTCCCTCCGCGAGCGGAGAGGACAAGCGCGAGAGGCGACGAAAGATCCTGGATCTTTCGTCGCCTCTCGCGCTTTCCGTCGTCTTTCGGGTTGCGGGGCGGGGCCGGGCGGGGTGAACTCGTGTTGCGGAGTCGGGCGGGGCGAGACCGACCGGGGCGGGTGCGGCCGCCGCGTCAGGTGTCCCCGCCGCCCTGCTCCTCCATGTAGGCATCGGGACCGTGCTCCGCGGCGGCGGGCTCCATGAAGATGAACCCCAGCGCGTTGCCGTCCGGATCGTCGAGATCGCGCGAATACATGAAGCCGAGATCCTGCGCGTCGCGCGGTTCGGTGCCGCCGGCGGCGAGGCCGAGCGCCAGAATGCGGTCGACCTCCTCGCGCGACTCGCAGCTGAAGGCGAGACTCGTCTGCGCGTGGGTGCTCGGGTCGACGATCTCCTTGTCGGTGAACGTCGCGAAGTACTCTCGGCGCAGCACCATGAAGAAGACGTCGTCGCTCCAGACGACGCAGGCGGCGTTCTCGTCGGAGAAGAGCGGATTGATCGTGCAGCCGAGCGCGGTGTAGAAGTGGCGGCTGCGGTCGAGATCGCTCGTGGGCAGGTTGACGAAGATCATGGTCATCAGAGGTCCCTTTCCTCGTGCACCGCGAGCGCGGCGCCGCACCTCGATGCTCGCAAGACGGCGCCGTGCCGTCAAGGGGTCGGCCGGGCCGGATCGACGCCCGGCGGCGAAGGGAGGAGGGGCCGGGGAGGCCGGATTCCGGGCTGCCGTTACCGTCCATGGACAGTTCTGTTTCGTCTTGAAGTCAAGGGTTGACGGGGGTCGAAACGCCGCCTATCTTCAGTAGTAGGTCAAATGTCCTAGACATATGTACTGCGAAGGTGCGTACCCCGACCCCCCGGCTCCAGCCGTCTCCGAACCCGCGGAGATCCGCACCGTCGTACCCACCGACCCTGCGATTCACATCCCCAACGAAAGGATCCACCAATGAAGTTCGGTATCTTCAACGTCCCGTACGCGGCGCAGTACCTCGAAGGGACGAAGACGCTCAAGCAGGTGATCGACTGGGACATCCAGATCACCAAGTGGGCGGATCAGTACGGCCTCGACGAGGCGTTCTTCGCCGAGCACCACACCCTCGGCGGGGAGCCGTCGCCGTCGCCCGAGACGATGATCGCCGCGGCTTCGCAGGTGACGGAGAACATCACCCTGGGCGCGGCCGCGCACCTCGTGCCGTACCACAACCCGGTCGCCCTGGCCGACCGCATGATGTGGCTCGACCACATGACCGGCGGCCGCTACATCGCGGGCGTCGCCCCGGGCGGATACCCGAGCGACGCGCAGCTGTTCGGCACCGGCACCGACAACCCCAAGATGATGATCGAGGGCCTCGACATCATCGAGGCGATCTTCAACCGCGACGGGGCGTTCAAGATCGAGGGCGAGTGGTTCAAGGTCGACATGCCCGCCTACTCGGAGGACATCGCCGGTCCGCACCTGAAACCCCTCCGGGCGAAGATCCCGATGATGATGACCGGCATGTCGGCGGATTCTCCGACGCTCAGGATCGCCGGGAGCCGCGGCTACATCCCGCTCAGCCAGGAGGTCCACGAGAGCGCCCTGATCAAGCACTGGGAGATCTACTCCGATGCCGCCACGGCCGCCGGCTACACGCCGGATCGCTCGGAATGGCGGGTCTGCCGCGACATCTTCGTCGCCGACACCGACGAGCAGGCGATGGACCTCGTCGCCAACGGCCCCATGGGGCACCTCTGGGAGAAGTGGAACATCCCCACCTTCATCGGGCTCGGCATCGGCGACCTGCTCGCCGGTGGTCAGATCCCCGTGGAAGACCTCACCATCGAGTGGATGCTGGAGAACTTCCTCATCGTGGGTTCCCCGGACACGGTGGTGCAGAAGCTCGAGGCGCTCTACGAGACCGTGGGCGGCTTCGGCACGGTGGTCTCGTTCGCCCACGAGTACAACCTCGATCCCGAGCCGTACCGTCGCAACTTCGAGCTGATCGGCAGCGAGGTCAAGCCGCGCCTCGCGCATCTCAAGGGCTGACCGCGCACGAACCCCGCGGCGGGGCGCGGACGCCGCCCCGCCGCCCAGCAGGAGCAGGAAGAAAGGAACCATCAGCCATGGGGCTACTCGAAGGCAAGACCGTGTTCATCACGGGAGGCGCGGCCGGTCAGGGCCGGGCGCACGCGCAGGCATCGGCCCGTGAGGGCGCCGACGTGATCCTGGTCGATATGGCCGACCCGGCGAGCGGCGCGTACGACGAGACCGTCGCAGGGGTCGAGGCCCAGGGCCGCCGGGCACTCGCCGTGAGGGGCAACGTCACCTCGCAGGCGGATCTCGACGCCGCGGTCGCCGCGGGCATCGAGCGCTTCGGCAAGATCGACGCCGTGATCGCCAACGCCGGCATCCACCGCTCGGGCCTCTTCTGGGAGCAGAGCGAGGAAGACTGGAACGCCGTGATGGACGTCAACCTCAACGGCGTCTGGAAGACCGTGAAGGCCGTCGCCCCGCACTTCATCGAACGCCAGAGCGGCTCCGTCGTGCTGATCTCGTCGGTCGACGCCTACGATCCCGAGAGCGAATCGACCGCCTACGGCGTGACGAAGACCGCGGTGCTCGGGCTGCTGAAGTACATGGCCTACGAGCTCGCCCCGCACGGCGCGCGCGTGAACGCCGTGGCCCCCGGCTTCATCGACACCGCGATGGTGAACAGCCAGGAATTCTACGACATCCTGGCCGGCGGCCAGGGGCTCGGCACCCGTCAGCACCTCGTCGACTACGTGCACAAGTTCACCGCGATGAAGGACGTCTCGATGCTCGATGCCATCGAGGTGGCGAACACCGCGGTCTACCTGAACTCCGGGCTCGCCCAGTACGTGACCGGCGTGTGCATCCCCGTCGATGCCGGACACCTGCTGGTCAAGCGCGGCGAGGACAATCTCGTCCACTGACACGACGACCAGCCAAGCGAAGAGGAGAAGGTTCATGGAATCACAGCGTCTGAGCGGACGGATCGCGCTCGTCACCGGCGGCGCGCAGGGCCAGGGCGAGGCCCACGTGCGGCGCCTGCTGGCGGAGGGCGCCGTCGTGCACTTCGCCGACATCAGCGAGGAAGGCGGGCGCCGGCTCGAGGCCGAGCTGCGAGGCGCCGGCCTGCCCGCGACGTTCCACACGATGGACGTCTCGTCCTTCGACGACTGGCGGCGGGTGACCGCCGCCATCGACGAGAGCGACGGCCGCCTCGACGTGCTCGTCAACAACGCCGGCGTGCTCGACATGCTCGGCCCCGAGGACGCCACCGAGGACACCTGGAACCGCACGATCGCGGTCAACCAGACGAGCGTGTTCCTGGCGACGAAGACCGCGATCCCGCTGCTGCGCAAGTCGTCGTGCGCGAGCGTGATCAACACCTCGTCCATCTTCGGCCTGATCGCCGCCCCCGACTACTTCGCCTACACGGCGTCGAAGGGGGCGGTCGCCTCGATGACGCGCGCCGCCGCGGTGACCTACGGCAAGGACGGGATCCGCTTCAACAGCGTGCACCCCGGCTACGTCGACACCCCGATGCTGCGCCGCGAATTCGAGGTGCTCGGCGGTACCGCGGAGCAGGAGTCGCTCGATCTCATCCCGCTCGGCCGCTTCGCCGCCGCCGACGACATCGCGAAGGCCGTGGTCTTCCTGGCGTCGGACGACTCGGCGTACATCACCGGCACCCAGCTCGTCATCGACGGCGGCGTGCTCGCCATGTAACCTCGGTCTTCGTCCGCCCGAAGGGGCGCCGGGGACCATCGCAGAACACAACGAAGTGAGGAAGAGGAAATGAAACGGAAGAGCATCAGAATCGGAGCCGCCATCGCCGCGGTGACCGCGAGCGCGCTCGCGCTCGGCGGTTGCTCGTCGGGCGGCGGGGACGGCGCCCCCGCAGAGGTGAAGGAGATCAACCTCCTCACCTGGACCGGTGATCACGAGCCCGACTGGCTGGTCCCCTTCGAGGAGGAGACCGGGGTGAAGGTGAACGTGCAGTACATCACCTCGGTCCCCGAGGCCTTCGCCAAGGTGCAGGCCGACCCGAACGCCTTCGACATCGTGCTCGTCACCTCGGGCTGGGTCGAGAACTACGTCGACGCCGACCTCGTCGTGCCCTTCGACGAGTCGAAGCTGACGAACCTCGGCAATACGATCGAAGAGCTCGACTGGCGGGCGACGACCACCTACAACGGCACGAACTACGGCCTCACCTACACGTGGGGCGTGCAGCCGCTCGTCATCGCCACCGATCGGGTCAGCGAGGTGCCGACCTCCTGGAACGCGCTGTGGGAGCCGCAGTTCACCGGCCGGGTCAGCATGCTCGACGACGCCACGACGCAGCTGCCGGCGATCGCGCTCGCCGCGGGGATCGAAGACCCCTACGCGATGAGCGACGAGGAATTCGAGCTCTTCCAGGAGAAGCTGACCTCGCTCCGCCCGCAGCTCACGCATGTCGCGGGCTCGATCCAGGATCAGACCACCGACTTCACGAGCAACCAGACCGACATCGGCATCCTCTACAACGTGAACACCTACACCGGGGCGAACGACGCGGGCACCCCGCTGCAGATGATCATCCCCGAGGAGGGCGTCGCCGGCTGGACCGACAACTACGTGATCACCAAGGCCGGCGCGGCCAAGGGCGACATCATCTACGAGTTCATCGACTCGACGATGACGCCGGAGTGGATGGCCCGCATGGCGGCCGAGATGGGCATCTCCGGCAACCTCTCGCTCGAGCAGATGCAGAGCGACGAGGCGGTCGCCGCGGGGCTCACCCCCGAGCTGCTGGCGCGCACCGAGGTGGGCATCGCGATCGACGACCCCGAGTTCTTCGGTCAGGTGAAGATGCTGCGCCGCGTCGACAACGTCGAGGAGTGGCTCACGCTGTGGAACGAGTTCAAGCTCAACGTCCACTGATCGAATGCCGCGGTCGGCGGGCTGGGCAGAGCCCGCCGACCGCTTCCTCCCGTTCCTGTTACTCGTGTCACCGGACGGTGATGACCGAAGGAGAGACTGATATGGCTGACAGTGTGGATCGGCCCGAAGGAAGCATCCGGCTGAACGGGGTGATGAAGACCTACCCCGGCACGTCGCAGCCGGCGCTGCACCCGCTCGACCTGAGCATCCGCGGCGGGGAGTTCTTCTCGCTGCTGGGGCCCTCGGGCAGCGGCAAGACGACGCTGCTCCGTCTGATCGGCGGCTTCGAATACCCGAACGCGGGCACGGTGTCCGTCGGCGGCAGGAACGTGACCGACCTGCCGCCCAACAAGCGCCCGCTGCACACGGTGTTCCAGAACTACGCGCTGTTCCCGCATCTGACGATCGAGAAGAACGTCGCCTACCCGCTGCGCATGGCGGGCGTCGGCAGGGCGGAGACCGCGACCCGGGTGGGCGAGGCGCTCGAGTACGTCGAGCTCGGGGCGTTCGCCCGCCGCAAGCCCGATCAGCTCTCGGGCGGGCAGCGGCAGCGCGTCGCGCTGGCTCGGGCGCTCGTCTCGCGGCCGCCCGTGGTGCTGCTCGACGAGCCGCTCGGGGCGCTCGATCTCCGCCTGCGGCAGGAGATGCAGATCGTGCTGAAGCAGATCCAGCGCGATTTCGGCACCACCTTCGTCTACGTCACGCACGACCAGGGCGAGGCGCTCGGCATGAGCGACCGGATCGCGGTGCTCGCTCAGGGGGAGGTGCACCAGATCGGGTCGCCGCACGACATCTACCTGCGGCCCGAGACCCCCTTCGTCGCGCAGTTCGTCGGCAAGTCGAACCTCATCACGGTGACGGGCGCCGACGGAGGCGAGCGCAGCATCAGCATCAGGCCAGAGTCGATCCGCCTCGCCGCGGATGCCGCGGCGTGCGACCAGCGCTTCGACGGCCGGGTCATCGAGTCGCTGTTCCAGGGGGCCTTCGCCGAGGTCGAGGTCGAGACCCAGCACGGTCAGCAGCTCTTCGTGCACGCCCCCGCGAGCAGCACGCCGCAGGCGGGGGAGGGCATCGCCATCGGCTGGATGCGGGCCGATGAGATCGTACTGAACGGGGCCCGCTGATGAGTGCGACGGACGCCGCTCCTCGGGCGAACGCGGATGCGGACGCGGACTCGCGCCCGACGCCCCGCAGGAGCGCGAAGGCGAAGGCGACCTTCTGGGGGCGGTTCCGGGGCATTCCGGTGATCGGGTGGGTGCTGCTGTTCTCGGTGCTCCCGAACCTCATCCTCGTGGTCTACAGCTTCTGGACGAGCACGCTCGGCACGGTGAAGCCGACCTTCACCCTCGAGAACTACGGTCAGCTGATCGGGCAGGAGGCGACCCGGATCCTGCTGGGGCGCACGCTCATGCTCGCCTCGCTGTCGGCCGTGATCGCCGTCGTGATCGGCTTCCTCACCGCCTATGCGGTGATCCGCTGGTTCCCGAAGCAGAAGCTCTTCCTCACCATCCTCGTGATCATCCCGCTGTGGTCGTCGTTCCTGATGCGCATCTTCTCGTGGAAGGTGATCCTCGGCGAGGAGGGCGTGCTGAACACCGTGCTGATGCAGCTCGGCCTCATCCAGCAACCGGCCTCAGTGCTGCTGTACTCGCAGTTCTCGGTGCTCATCGCGCTCGTGTACGTCGGCATCCCGTACGCCTACCTCGCCGCGTTCGTGACGCTCGACCGCATTCCGAACCGCCTCTACGAGGCCTCCTCCGATCTCGGCGCGAACGGCTTCGTGACGTTCTGGAAGGTGGTGTGGCCGATCGGGCGGCCCGCGGTCGGGCTGGGCTTCGTGCTGGTGTTCATCATCACCTACGGGGACTACGTCACCCCGTCGCTCGTCGGCGGGTTCGACGGCACGATGGTCGGATCGCTCGTGCTGCAGGCGTTCGGGGCGCTGAACAACTGGCCGCTCGGAGCGGCGCTCGCCGTGATCACCCTGGTCTCGGGACTGGTGGTCGTGGCGATCGCCACCCTGCTGACCCGCTCGCGCGTGGTATTGGAGGATTGACATGAGTACGCCATCCGCTCAGCCGGGATCGATTCCCGAGATGCTGCCCGGCCGTACCGAGGCCGTGCGCGTCGTCTCACCCGGGCAGACCGGGCGATCCGCGCGCGGCCGCCTGCAACGGGTGCTCGTGGGCGTGCTCATCGCCCTGGTGTTCTTCGTGCTCTACCTGCCGCCCGCCATCATGGCGATGTTCTCGTTCGGCTCGAAGAAGGTGCAGACGCTGCCCCTCGGGGACTTCACCCTGGACTGGTACGCGAAGCTCATGAGCAACGACACGCTGCTCTCCGCGCTCGGATACAGCCTCAGGGTGAGCCTCACCGCGGTGCTCATCGCGCTCGTGCTGGGCACCCTGTTCGCCCTGATCCTGTGGCGGCCGTTCCGGAGCTCGAGGGTGTGGCAGGGACTGCTGGCGCTGCCGATGCTGCTGCCCGGCATGGTGCTCGGCGTCTCGCTGCTGCTCACGTTCAAGATCCTCGGCATCGAGCGGGGCTTCCTCTCGCTCGTGATCGGCCACGCGGTGTTCATCGTGCCGGTGATCGTGTTCGTCGTCGGTCAGCGCCTGAACTCGCTCGATCCGACGCTGCTCCACGCCTCGCGCGATCTCGGTGCGACGCCCTGGCGGGCGTTCTGGTCGGTGACCTTCCCGCTGCTGCGCACCGCGCTCCTCGCCGGGGGTCTGCTCGGGCTCACGCTCTCCTTCGACGAGCTCGCGGCGTCGTTCTTCATCTCCGGCTTCGAGCAGACGCTGCCGGTCAGCGTGTGGGGCATGCTCCGCCTCGGCTTCGACCCCCAGGTCAACGCGGTCTTCACCCTGCTGCTGATCGTGTCGATCCTGGTGGTCTTCATCGCCTACCGGCTCATGCGCCGGCAGCTCAAGGCGGCCGAGAAGCGCAGCTGATCCCTTCGATCCCGGGCCCGGGTCGCATCGTCGTTCAGCGGCGGAGCGCCCGGGCCCGGCGCTGCGCGGGGTTCAGTCGGCGCGCGAAGCGGCGATGATCTCGTTCAGCGCCGCTCGCATCGTCTCGATGTCGATCGGGTGCTCGGTGAGCGCGCGGAGGAAGATGAACCCTTCGAGCAGCGACTCCAGCTTGAGCGAGGTGGCCGGGTCGAAGACGCGACGGATGGATCGCTGGGTCGAGGCGGACCACCCGCTGACGAGCTGGAAATAGCGCGGATCGCGAGCCGCCTGCGCGTAGAGCTCGTACATCAGCACGATGTCGTCCTGGTCGCGGTGGATGTTGAGCACCAGCGTGATGATGGCCTCGACCATCTGCTCGGGGGTGTCGATCCGCTGCGAGGGCTCGTAGCGATCCCGTGCCGAGGTGACGTACCGCTCCATCGACTCGTAGAGGATGTTCTGGATGTTCGAGAGGTGATAGCTGGTGGCGCTCAGCGAGACGCCGGCCTCTGCGGCGACCTTGCGGTGCGTGACGGCGCGCATCCCCTCCTTCGCGATCACCCGCAGGGTCGCCTCGAGGAGGGCATCCCGGGTGGAGAGGGGGGTGGTGTTCTCGGTTTGTGACATGGGCTCGTATCGGGTAGCTTCGCGTGTTCCTCGGTGGTCGGGTTGTGCGGATGACGCTCGGGCTAGGCGGTGACTCCGCCCGCGCGCAGAACGGTCGTGAGGAGCCTGCGCAGTTGCGCATCCGAGGGTCCGTCCTCTCCGATCGCCTTCTGCAGAATTGCGCCCTCGACTATGGCCTCTATTTCAATCGTAAGGCCCGTGGGCATGTGCGCGCCGAGAGCACCCCGGGTTCTGGCCATCCATCTCCGCACCAGGGCCCGATAGCGGTCGTTGCGGGCGGCATGAGCGTAGAGGGTGTACATGAGCGTGGCGTCGTTCGGATCGCTGAGCATGCGCTGCCCGGTGATCCCGACGAGCACGTCGAGCAGCTCGGAGAGGGAGCGGGCGTCTCTGAGGTCGTCGACGTAGCGCTGGGCCACCGAGTCGACGTAGTACTCGAAGGACTTGAACAGGAGTTCTTCGAGGTCGGCGAAGTGGTACTTGATCGTTCCGACGGAGGTTCCCGCCTTCCCGGCGACATTGCGGTAGGTCACACCGCGCGGGCCGCGTTCGGTGGCGACCGCGAGCGTGCCCCGGAACAGTTTCTCGGCCGTGGAAATGATGGGCCTACTCGGCGGCATGGCTCTTCGTGAGCGGCGGGTATTCGTCGGAGAGGAAGTCGACCGATTCGTCCGCGCCGTCGCGGATCTCCATCTCGATCATCGAGGCCAGCACGATGATCCGGCCGTCGGTGTCGATCATGCTGTCGATGGCGCACTCGATCCAGGCCGCGCCCGCGGGTGCGAGCGGGTGCTGGAAGGTGGGCGAGGCGGGCAGGGCCGCCGTTCCGGTCGTCCGGGCGGCGTCCCACCAGTCCGACCCGCCGGTCGGGAAGGAGGAGAAGCTGACCGCGAAGGAGCCCACCTCCTCGAGCAGCGACCAGTTCTCGGGGGTGTTCTCGACCGAGAGCAGGATCAGCGTCGGGTTGAAGGACACGGACTGGAACGAGAAGAGCGGAAGGAAGCGGGGGCGTCCGGCGCTCGTGCTCGAGAGGACGCCGGCGGAGAAGCGGGTGAGGGTGGAAGCTGAAGGGCAGTTGGCTTCGGGCATGGTTCGCGATCCTTTTCCATCGGTGTCGTCATCGAGTGATGGTTTGAACATTTGTTCAATACGACGATGGTAGGTCAGTCCGGGTGTCGGTGCAAGGCATTTCGTGCCGCATCCCGGAAGCCGCGCTCCGGCGCGGCCCCGGGGCTACGGGCACGGGTGCGCGCGGGGCGGCTCCCGGGAGCGGCCGCCCCGCGCGGCCGGCGATCAGCTGTCGCGGTGGATCGCGTAGACCTTGCGCACGGTCTCGTGCACGACCCAGGTCGCGGTCTCGCCCTCGTCGATGACGAAGAGGTCGCCGGGGGTCAGCTCGACCGTCTCGCCGGTCTGGTCGACGGTGACGGTCGCGCGACCCGCGATCAGGGTGATGGTCTCGGGGCCGGGGAAGCTCGTGAGCGTGCCCGGGGCCATCTGCCAGATGCCGTGCGTGATGCCGCCCATCTTCCAGACCGGGAGGGCGCTGATCTCCCCGTTCTCCGGGCCGATCTTGTCCCGTGCTTCGAGGGCGGCTTCGCTGACCTTCAGGTGGCGGGGCGCGATGATGTTCGACATGGTTCCCTTTCGTGGGGCCGTGGGGCGGGCTCGGGAGGAGTCCGGTCCTGGTACGTACGTCTAGGACAAATGACCTATTCCCCTCGCTACGATAGCCCCCTTCCGCCGCCCGGTCAACGCGCGGTCCGCCCCGCGGCGAGCTTCGCGGCGAGGCGCTCGAGCTCGGCGAGCTCCG
>CALMSE010000293.1 GCA_937872275.1 uncultured Leucobacter sp.
GCGGAGCAGTAGGCCGGCACGCGATCGTAGGCGCTCGCCCGCACCGAGAGCTCCTGGGGCGAGTCGATGCCGTCGAAGTTGCGCACGTAGATGCCCTCGAGGATCCAGAGATTCACCGTCTCGTGGACCTGGGCCTGGGTCGCCGCGAGCAGCGGGCGCAGCAGCTTGCGCAGGACGCGCGGGGAGAGCAGGGTGCGCGAGTCGGAGGCGAGGTTCGCCCCCGGCCGGTAGCGCCGGTTCGGATCCTGCGCCGCGAACTGGTGGTTCTTGAGCGAGGTGAGCAGGCGGTAGGCCGTGGGCGGCGTCACGTCGAGCTCCGCCGCGGCCTCGGTGACGCTCAACGAGCCCCGTTCGCGGAGCAGCAGGATCAGCCGCAGCGCCCGGTCGACGGAGGAGAGCGGCGCTTCTGAATTTCTCATAGGGAAATTTATACACGCTCGATTGCGTAATGGGTAATTTGATTCCTATGGTCCTACTTACGCGGAACCGGCCCCACGAGCCCCGCGGCAGACACATTCCCAACGATGCGAAGGACACGCAGACACATGCCTACACACGCGGAGCGCGATCGCCGCTGGAACCTCCTCGACGACCTCTGTCGCGCGCACCACTTCGACGCGCTCGTCGTCGCCGGCAACGACTACCGGGGGCACAAGGGCGGCGTGCGGTGGGTCTCCGACTACAACATGCACCACCGCTCCGCCCACGCGGTGAAGATCCCCGGCCGCCCCGCCACGGTGGTCGTCTCGGGCAACCTCGCGGGTGCCAGGGCCCGCCAGGCCGACTGGACCGATGACTACCTCTTCCCGGGGAGCATCGGCGAAGGGCTCGTCGAGGCGATCGGCAAGGCCGGCACGGTGGAGCGGATCGGCGTCACCGGGCTCGGCCAGATCATCAAGGTCGACGAGTACCTGGCCCTGCAGCAGGCCTTCCCCGGTGCGGAGCTCGTCGACGCCACCCACGCCTTCGACGAGGTGCGCCAGACCAAGAGCGCCGAGGAGATCGCCGGCCTCGAGGAGTCGGCCTACATCCTCGACCAGTGCTTCTCGCGGCTGCTCGAGATCGCCCGCCCCGGCA
>CALMSE010000294.1 GCA_937872275.1 uncultured Leucobacter sp.
GGTCCGCGGGCCGGCGCCCGCGGACCGCGCCGAGGCGCCGCTCAGACCTCGGTGACCGGGTAGTCGATGATCTGGGCGCCGCCGGTCGCGTAGTTGGGCACATCGGCGGCGACGGCCTGCCCCTCGGGCGACTCCACGGCGGCGACGAAGGCCGCGTGGTCGGCGAACTCCGCCTCGAAGATCGCGAAGTACGGCGATTCGGGGCCCGACACGTTGAGGCTGTACCGACTCGCCACGACGCCCGGCAGCTGCTTCGTGAGCGGGATGTGGGTGCTCTCGTAGTAGGCGGCGAAGGCCTCGCGGTCGGCGGGCTCGGGGTAGAGGACGACGAGCTTGTGCATGTTCTGCTCCTTGGGTTCAGCGGGCCTGGGAACGCGCGACAGCGGCCTGCACCCGCTCCGGCGTGGCAAGGATATCCCACTGCGCGACGGGGAAGTTGAAGTTCATCGTGAACTCGTCGAGCAGCGCCTGGTCCTGCGCCATCGCCCCGACCAGCTGCAGCAGGTGCTGGGGCGGCGGGCCCGCCATGAGGTTCGACCAGTCCCAGGCCGCCTCGACGCGCTCGCGCCGGCGCAGGGCGACCTTCTCCATGAATCGCAGGTCGAAGCTCTGATCCTCGAGGATCGTGTCGCCGACCACCTGCGCCGAGTAGCTCGCCGAGTTCGCGCCCTGGCCGACGATCGGGTCGAGCGTCGAATGCGCGTCGCCCATGGCGAGCACGTAGCGGCCGTTGCCCAGCTGCGCGAAGTCGCCCCGCAGCACCGGCGTGAACTGGCCCTGCATCTGGTCGCCCGGGCGAGCGAGGCCGAACTCCGATTCGTCGACCCGCGCATAGGTGAGCGGGTAGTGGCGCCGCAGCACGTCGAGCACGAAGCCGCGGAAGCCCTCCGGGTCCTCGTCGACGTCCCAGTCGACCAGGCGCTCGAGCTCGCCGCCCGGCACGTTCTCGAAGAGCAGCGCCGTGACGTGGCCGTCGAAGGAGTGCATCGGGATCTCGAGCAGATCGCCGTGGCCGGGGGAGGCCGCGATCGAGACGCCCTTCGGGTCGTTCTCGGCGATGCCGGTCCAGAACCCCACCTCGAGTCGTCGCAGCGGACCGGGAAGCGGGGTGCGCCGCGGCGAGTGTCCGAAGAACTCGCCGAGCGAGTACTTGCCGGCGGCGGCGATCAGCAGGTCGTGGCGCTCGCTCAGCCCCTCGAGGTCGGCGACGTCGACCGGGCGCACCTCGAGGCGGCCGCCGCGGTTCTCGAAGTCGGCCATGAGCGCGGGCAGGTAGATGCGGTAGTCGACCGCCCGGGAGCGCTTCGCGAAGTCGCCCCGGAAGACGATCGGATCGGGCAGCCCGAAGTAGTGGTGGTGCGAGTCGTAGCCGTACTGCTCGACGGGCCAGTGGTTCACGCCGAGCCGCTCCTCGCGGTCGATGGTGACGGAGTGGTGCGCGACGCTGTTCTGGATGCGCCCCCTCGCCAGCTCGTCGCCCGACTGCGGCGAGTAGATCGTGACCGGGACCCCCGCCTGCGCGAGCTGCAGCCCGAGGTGCAGGCCCGAGATGCCCGCGCCGACGATGCCGATGGTCGTCATGATGCCTCCTTGCTCTCTGACGTTCGATGACCCGCGCGTGCGGCGATCCCGCCGCGTGGGGTGATCCCACTGTAGGGAGGCGGCCGTGGGGGTGAGAAGGGGCGCGGATCAACACCTGCCGGAAAGACAACTCGCGTGCGTGAAAGCGCAACGCGCCGGTGCCGGCGGCTGCATCCGCCGCGCATCCGCCGCGCCTCCGCCGCTCAGGGCAGAGCGCCGGCCCGCGCGTCGAGCGCCTCGCGGAGCGATCGCTCGCTCCGGATCGCCCGCGCGTCGCGTCGCAGCCACGGGCGCAGCAGCCGAGTGACGAGGGGCATCATCAGAAACGTCATCACGGGCGCGAGCACGGCGACCGTGACGGCGGCTCGGACGGGGAGCGGCACGCCCTCCCACCAGGGCAGCAGGGAGGCGGCCCACGCGACGAGCAGGTTCATCGGGTACATGCCGATGCCGATCGCGCAGGCCTGCTTCCAGCGACGGGGAGCGGAGCGGACGCCGATCACGCGTCTCGCGCCGGTGCGCTCGTCCACCTCCTGCGCCAGCCCGGGCCCGTCGAACCATCCCTCGATGCCGGTACGCCGCTGCACGCGGATGCTCGAGACCAGCGGATCGCCGCGTCCCAGCCATTCGCGGCGCTCGGGAGAGTGCTCCCAGCGCTCCAGGGCGCCCTCGTCGCGGAAGCGGTAGACCACCTGCAGCACGTTCTCGTGCTCCCCGTCGCGCAGCACGCCGCCGCCGAGGCAGCCGTCGAAGCCCCGTGCGAGCGCGAGCCCCTCGTCGATCCACGCCACTGCGTCGCCCGCCCGCTCCGGGGTGGTCTCGCGGCGCACGGACACGGTCACGGAAGCTGCCATGCCGCTATTCCATCGCAGCGGTGTGTCCGGCCGGTTACGCCGGGTAACGTCCGGGTGACGGGGCTCTGGGAGCTCGCTGCGGGGCGGATCCGCGATCCGCGATCCGCGATCCGCTACTGTGGGATCGATCCCCGCGAGAGAAAGCCGCCCGTGACCACTCCCGCCCGCCCGGAGCGCCCCCGCCGGTACCGCGTCCATCCGGCGTGGTGGGTCGCGGCCGTGGCCTTCTTCGCGCTCTTCAGCGCGGCGGGCTTCCGCGCCGCCCCCGGCGCGCTGATGGTGCCGCTGCACGACGAGTTCGGCTGGTCGATGAGCGCGATGTCGCTCGCGGTGAGCCTGAACCTCGTGCTCTACGGCCTGGTCGCACCCTTCGCCGCGGCGCTCATGGACCGCTTCGGCGTCCGCCGCATCGTCGTCGCGGCGCTCCTCGTCATCGCCGCGGGCGCCGGGGGCAGCGTGCTGATGACCGCGTCGTGGCAGCTGCTCGTCTTCTGGGGCGTGCTGATCGGATCCGGCGCCGGCTCGATGGCGCTCGTGCTCGCCGCGACCATCACGAGCCGCTGGTTCGTGCGCCGCCGCGGGCTCGTCATGGGGATGCTCACGGCCGGGTCCGCGACCGGGCAGCTCGTGTTCCTGCCGCCGGTGGCGGCCCTCGCCGAGAGCGTCGGCTGGCGGGAGGCCTCGCTGCTCATCGCCGCCGCGGCGCTCATCGCGGTCCCGCTCGTGTGGTGGGTGATGCGGGACTACCCCGAAGATCGCGGGGTGCTGCCCTTCGGCGCCGATCCGGCGAGCTACACGGCCCCGCCGCGGGCCTCCGGCGGCGCGATGCGGCGGGCCATCGGCGGGCTCCGCCTCGCCGTGCGCC
>CALMSE010000295.1 GCA_937872275.1 uncultured Leucobacter sp.
ACGCGGTAGGTGACCTTGAGCACCGGCGAGTAGATCGAATCGACCGGGATGCGGCCGACCTCGGCATCGTCGTTCCGGTTCTGCGCGGCCGAGACGTAGCCGCGGCCGCGCTCGATGGTGAGCTCGAGCTCGAACTGCGCCTGCTCGCCGAGGGTCGCGATGACGAGCTCGGGGTTGTGCACCTCGACGCCGGCGGGGGCCGAGATGTCGGCGGCGGTCACCTCGCCCGCGCCGGTCTTGCGCAGGTAGGCGGTGATGGGCTCGTCGTGCTCGCTCGAGACCACGAGATCCTTGATGTTCAGGATGATCTCGGTGACGTCCTCGGTCACGCCCGCGATGGTGGTGAACTCGTGGGCGACGCCCTCGAAGCGCACGCTGGTGACGGCGGCGCCGGGGATCGAGGAGAGCAGGGTGCGGCGGAGCGAGTTGCCGAGCGTGTAGCCGAAGCCGGGCTCGAGCGGCTCGATCACGAAGCGCGAGCGGAACTCGGAGATTGATTCTTCAGTCAGAGTGGGTCGCTGTGCGATGAGCACTGTGGTGGTTCCTTTCGCTGGAGTCCGCTATATGACTCGTGCGGTAGTTGGAAATTGAGAAGGTCTGAGACGTCGGGCCCGAGCTGAACCCGTCCGTCGCCGGAGGCGACAGTCGCGGCGACCTATTCGTCGCCGCGACATCGGCTCAGACGCGGCGACGCTTGGGCGGACGGCAGCCGTTGTGGGTCTGCGGGGTGACGTCGGTGATCGACCCCACCTCGAGTCCCGCGGCCTGCAGCGAGCGGATCGCGGTCTCGCGACCGGAACCCGGGCCCTTGACGAAGACGTCGACCTTCTTCATGCCGTGCTCCTGCGCCTTGCGGGCGGCCGACTCGGCCGCGAGCTGCGCGGCGAACGGGGTCGACTTGCGCGAGCCCTTGAAGCCGACGCCGCCGGAGGAGGCCCAGCTGATCACGGCACCCGTGGTGTCGGTGATCGAGACGATCGTGTTGTTGAAGGTGGACTTGATGTGGGCCTGGCCCACGGCCACGTTCTTCTTGTCCTTGCGGCGCGGCTTGCGCGCGGCGCTCTTTGGTGCAGCCATTGAGTGTTCTCCTGAAAGCTCTGTGTTGGTCGGCGACCGGGGTTACTTCTTCTTACCGGCGACGGTGCGCTTCGGACCCTTGCGGGTACGGGCGTTCGTCTTGGTGCGCTGACCGTGCACAGGCAGGCCCTTGCGGTGGCGCAAGCCCTGGTAGCTGCCGATCTCCACCTTGCGGCGGATGTCCGCGGCGACCTCGCGCCGCAGATCGCCCTCGACCTTGAAGTTGGCCTCGATGTAGTCGCGGAGGGCGACGAGCTGGTCGTCGCTGAGGTCCTTCACGCGGATGTTGCCATCGATGCCGGTGTCGGCGAGGGTCTTCAGGGCGCTCGTGCGACCGACCCCGTAGATGTAGGTGAGTGCGATCTCCACGCGCTTGTCGCGTGGGATGTCGACTCCTGCGAGACGTGCCATGCTGGCTCTCCTTGCGGGTAGTGGAGGTGTGGGGCGCATCGGGGGTTCGGGCCTCCGTCCCGAGGTGTCCCCTGTGCTCATGCGAGCCGTGAGTCCGTGGACTCGCCGCAGCCTCCGATTGAACGCGATGCGTTCGCCCTGAGATGTCTGCGCAGGTTCTTCGATGCGCTGGTTTATTGAGTTGTCATGCCGTCGTCCCGCGACTCGCTCGGCGCGCCCGGACGACGATCCGCTAGCCCTGACGCTGCTTGTGGCGGGGGTTCTCGCAGATCACCATGACGCGGCCGTGGCGGCGGATGACCTTGCACTTGTCGCAGATCTTCTTGACGCTGGGCTTGACCTTCATGAGTGTTCCTTACGGTTCGCTGTCCTCGTACCCGCGGGATGCCGCGGGCCGTTACTTCTCAGCGGACTACTTGTAGCGGTAGACGATGCGGCCGCGGGTCAGATCGTAGGGCGTCAGCTCGACGATCACGCGGTCCTCGGGAAGGATGCGGATGTAGTGCTGACGCATCTTGCCCGAGATGTGCGCGAGCACCTTGTGCCCGTTGGTCAGCTCAACGCGGAACATCGCGTTGGGCAGAGCTTCGACAACCTGGCCCTCGATCTCGATGACGCCGTCTTTTTTGGCCATAACCCCTGGTTCGCT
>CALMSE010000296.1 GCA_937872275.1 uncultured Leucobacter sp.
AGTTGGCCTCGGGCTGCATGCCGATGATCTCCGAGTGGGCGTGCTGCGAGATCTGGCGGATCAGCGTCTTGCGGTACGCCTCGGGCATCCAGTCGCGGGGCTCGATGCGCAGATCGGCCTCGATGAGGGCGTCGAAGTGCGCCTGCTCCTCGGTGTTCTCGACGGCGGTGATGGTGGTCGTCATCTGCGGCCTCCTTGCATCAGATTTTCAAGTTTCGCAAAAGTAGGGGAGAATGTCAGTCAGGAATTACTGACCGATCATTCAGTTAGTATACTCGATCCACGCCAACCCGCAACGAGCGGATCCGCATCAGCGGTCCGATCCTCGCACGATCCGCGCAATGGAGCGTCAATGACAGAGACGTCGCACACCGAGGCCGTCGAGGCCGACCCGAACGGAGCCGCCGTGACCGACGGCGCCGCGACCGGCGACGCCGCCGTCGCCTGGGTTCCGGATCCCACCTGGGCCGCGACCCACATGGCCCCCACCGACAACACGAAGAGCTTCCTGGGCATCCGCATCGTCGAGCTCGAGCGCGGCCGCGCGGTGCTCACGATGACGGTGCGCCCCGAGATGGCGAACGGCTTCGGCATCACGCACGGCGGCATGGTGTTCACACTCGCCGACACGGCCTTCGCCTACGCCTGCAACGAGGGCGAGTTCCCGACGGTCGCGGCCGGCGCCGACATCACCTTCGCGCGGGCCAGCCATGCGGGCGACGTGCTCACCGCCACGGCGGTGCGCCGCTGGGCGGCCGGCCGCAACGGCCTCTACGACATCAGCGTCACCGACCAGCACGGCGAGCTGATCGCCGAGTTCCGGGGCCGGTCCTTCGTGACCAACCGCCCCCTGCCCACCGCCCCGTAGCGCCCAGCGCCACGGCCCCGTAGACCTGCCACAGAAGCCAGAGGAAGAGAGCACCGCGATGACCCAGCCAGCCCAGTCGGGGATCGGCATCCACCCCGAGGAGAACCTCGACCGCGCCGGGATCCAGGCCCTGCAGCTCGAACGCCTGCAGTGGACGGTGCGGCACGCCTACGAGAACGTCGAGTTCTACCGCCGGAAGTTCGACGAGCTCGGGGTGAAGCCGGAGGACATCAAGACCCTCGACGACGTGCAGAAGCTGCCCTTCACGACGAAGAACGACCTGCGCGAGTACTACCCGTTCGGCATGTTCGCCGTGCCCATGGACCAGGTGCGCCGCATCCACGCCTCCTCGGGCACGACCGGCCGCCCGACCGTGGTGGGCTACACCCAGAACGACCTCGACAACTGGGCCGACCTCATCGCCCGCTCGCTCTACGCCTCGGGCGTGAAGCCCGGGTGGAAGGTGCACAACGCCTACGGCTACGGCCTCTTCACCGGCGGCCTCGGCGCGCACGGCGGCATCGAGCGCCTCGGCTGCGCCGTGATCCCGATGTCGGGCGGGCAGACGGAGAAGCAGGTGCAGCTCATCACCGACTTCCAGCCCGACGCGATCATGTGCACCCCGAGCTACCTGCTCACGATCGCCGACGCCTTCGAGGCGGCCGGGCTCGATCCGCGCGCCACGAGCCTCAAGGTCGCGATCTGCGGCGCCGAGCCCTGGACCGACTCGATGCGGCACGAGCTCGAGGAGCGCCTCGACATCAAGGCCGTCGACATCTACGGGCTCTCCGAGGTCATGGGACCGGGCGTCGGCAACGAGTGCGTCGAGACGCAGGACGGCCCGCACATCTGGGAGGACCACTTCCTGCCCGAGATCATCGACGACGATCTGCAGCAGGTGGCCGACGGGGTGCAGGGGGAGCTCGTCTTCACGACGCTCACCAAGGAGGCGTTCCCGGTGGTCCGCTACCGCACCCGCGACCTCACCGAGCTGCTGCCGGGTACGGCGCGCCCCGGCCACCGCCGCATCGCGAAGATCACGGGTCGCAACGACGACATGATCATCCTGCGCGGCGTCAACCTCTTCCCGACGCAGATCGAGGAGATCGCGCTCGAAGACCCCGAGCTCAGCACGCACTTCATCCTCGAGCTGACCCGCAAGGGCAAGATGGACGCCCTCACGGTGAAGATCGAGCCGCGCGAGGGCGTGAGTCACGAGCACGTCGAGCAGTCGGTCCGCACGCTGCAGCACCACATCAAGAGCCGCATCGGCACCTCGGTCGGCGTCGAGGCCGTGCCGCACGGCTCCCTGCCCCGCTCGCAGGGCAAGCTGAAGCGGCTCTACGACCTCCGCGATCAGGCGTAGTGTCGTGGCGCGGCAGCGGCGCCGCGCACCGAGAGGATCCTCCTTCGACGGGCGACCGGTGGTCGGACGGATCGCCCTGTTCGGCATGCTCGGTGCGTGGCTGCTCTGGTACGCGCTCACGGCGAGCAACCTGCTCCCCGGATCGGGGCCGTTCCAGGGATGGATACTCATCATCCTGGCGTCGGCGGCGGTAGCGGTTGTCTCGCTGGTTCGGCGGGAACGGCCGGCCTATGCGATCTGGACGCTGAGCATCGTCCTCTGCGTCCCGGTGCTCAGCGTGCTCTTCCTCTGGATCGCTTTCGCCTGACAGCCCCGCGCATGGTCGTCAGGGACGGAAGGCGCGCGGAGGCGACCCGGGAGGGGATCGGTGCGAGGGGCGATCGCCCCGGCGGAGCCGGATAGGAGAGAATGGAGTGGTGAGCGCATCTTCGACCAGCCCGGCAGCCCCCCGCCGCGGCCGCCCGGGCTACGATCAGGAGGAGATGCTCGAGATCATCGTCGAGGTCTTCAACGATCACGGCTACGAGGCCGCGACGCTCGAGCTCATCGCGAAGCGCCTGGGCCTCTCGAAGTCGGCGGTCTACCACCACTTCGACTCCAAGGAGGAGATGCTCGAGCTCGCCCTCGACCGGGTGCTCGGCGCGCTCGAGGCGGTGTTCGAGGCGCCCGAGGCGTCGCAGGGCTCGGCGCTCGAGCGGACCCGCTTCGTCGTGCGCGGCGCGGTCAGCGTCGCCTGCGAGCAGCGCACCTACCTGACGCTGCTGCTGCGGCTGCGCGGCAACTCCGAGGTCGAGCTGCGCGCGATGCAGCGCCGCCGCGCGTTCGATGCGCGGCTGCGGCACATCTTCGAGCTCTCGCTCGAGGAGGGGACGCTGCGCTTCGACATCGATCCCGGCCTCGCCGAGCGCTTCACCTTCGGGCTCATCAACTCGATCGTCGAGTGGTATCGGCCCGAGGGCGATCTGCGCCCCGACCAGCTCGCCGAGGCGGTGCTGCTCTTCATGCGGGGCGGTCTGCGCCCCGAGGGCATGGCGATCCGGCCGTAGGGGCGGATCCGCTCTCGCCTCTGCTCTCGCCTCCGTCGCCCGATCACGCCGATTCGCCCCCCGCGGCGCCCCCTCGCGGCGCCCCGCGCGGCGCCCCGCGCGATCCTGAAATCGGGGACGCAGAAGTCTGTTTCAAGGCGGTCGAAACCGATTTCTGCGTCCCCGATTCGGCGGCCGGGGCCAGGGCCGGGGGGCGGCGGCCGGCGGCCGGGGTTCGGGACCGGGGTTCGGGG
>CALMSE010000297.1 GCA_937872275.1 uncultured Leucobacter sp.
CGGCGATATAGGGCGGGAGCGGCATGCGGCCGGCGCGCTCGAGCAGCAGCTCGAGGCCCTGCTGCTCGTGGCCGACGAACCGGTGAGCGCGGTCGGCCTCGCCACCGCGGTGGATCGGCCCGTGCGCGAGGTGCGGGCGGCCGTCTCGGCGCTCGTCGCCGACTACGACGGCGAGGGCGACGGGCCCCAGCGCGGCTTCGAGCTGCGCCAGGTCGCGGGCGGCTACCGCTTCTACGTGCGGGAGAGCCTCGACCCGCTCATCGCCGACTTCGTGCAGCAGCAGAGCCCGGCGCGGCTCTCGCAGGCCGCCCTCGAGACGCTCGCGGTGATCGCCTACCGCCAGCCGATCTCGCGCGGGGCGATCGCCTCGGTGCGCGCCGTGAACGTCGACAGCGTCGTGCGCACGCTGCTCGCGCGGGGGCTCATCACCGAGGTCGGCCACGACCCCGAGACCGGGGCGGTCCTCTACGGAACCGACGACGCTCTGCTCGGCCATCTCGGCCTCGGCAGCCTCGACGAGCTGCCGCCGATCGCCCCCCTGCTCGCCGACGCCGACGAGGGGTTCACGGAGTGACGGGCCTGCCGGAGACCGGCGTGCGTCTGCAGAAAGCGCTCGCCCATGCGGGGGTGGCCTCCAGGCGCGCCTGCGAGTCCCTCATCGCGGGCGGTCGAGTCACCGTCAACGGCGAGGAGGTCTGGGAGCTGGGCAGCCGTATCGACCCCGCGACCGACATCGTGCGCGTCGACGGCGTCGTCGTGCAGCTCGACACGGCCAAGCGCTACTTCGTGCTCAACAAGCCGCGGGGCGTCGTCTCGACCATGAGCGACGAGCAGGGCCGCCGCGACCTGCGCGAGTTCGTCGAGCCCCTGGGCGAGCGCGTCTACAACGTCGGCCGCCTCGACACCGACACCTCGGGTCTGCTGGTGCTGACGAACGACGGCGAGCTCGCGCACCGCCTCGCCCACCCGAGCTTCGGCGTGCAGAAGATCTACATCGCGAAGGTGCGGGGCCGGGTGACGCCGGCGGTGATCCAGCGCCTGAAGGACGGGGTGGATCTCGACGACGGCCCCATCCGCGCGGACGCGGCGAAGCTGCTGCCCGGCGGTTCGGACGGGGGCTCGCTCGTCGAGGTGACGCTGCACTCCGGCCGCAACCGCATCGTGCGGCGCATGCTCGCGGAGGTCGGCCATCCCGTGCGGGAGCTCGTCCGGCGCAGCTTCGGGCCGCTGCATCTCGGCACGCTGCGCCTCGGCGAGCTGCGCGAACTCTCGGCCGCCGAGCTCGGCGCGCTCCTGAGCGTCGCGGAGGACGGCACGGAGGCCGCCGCGGGCATCACCGCCGGACGCCCGGGCGACGGCAAGGGCGCGAAGGGGATGCGCGGAGTCGCCGCGCAGGGCAACCCGCACGGGCGCCGGCGATCCGAGCCCTGAGCCCGTCGAGGGGTCGGGACCCCGCCGCGGAGCCGGTCCGCACAGCATGCGAACGGCCCCGGTAGGGCAGACTTGGAGCAGCGAATGAAGGAGGCCTCCGTGGCGAATGGAGCGGCGAACGGGCTGGCGAGCCGCGTGCGCGGTCCCGTGCACGTGATCGGCGCGGGCCTGCTGGGCGCGAGCGTCGGCCTGGGTCTGCGCGCCCGGGGGGTCGACGTGACCCTCGAAGACGTCTCGCCGACGACGGCGCTGCTCGCCGCGGACTACGGAGCCGGGCGCGCGCGCGGCGAGGACGACGCGCCGCCCGCCCTCGTCGTGGTCGCCACGCCGCCCGACGTGGTCGCCGACGTCGTCGAGCGCGCCCTGAGGACCTTCCCGGACGCCGTCGTCACCGACGTGGCGAGCGTGAAGCTCGCGCCGTTCCTCGAGCTCCGCCGTCGCGGGGTCGACCTCACGCACTACGTCGGCTCGCACCCCATGGCCGGGCGCGAGCGCGGCGGCGCGATCATGGCGCGCGCAGACATCTTCGCGGCGCGGCCGTGGATCATCTGCCGCGACGAGGAGACCCCGGCGGCGGCGCTCGCGCTCGTCGAGGCCGTCGCACTCGAGCTCGGGGCGACCCCGCTCGAGATGACGCCTCAGGAGCACGACCGGGCGGTCGGCCTCGTGTCCCATCTGCCGCAGGCGGTCGCGAGCCTGCTCGCCGGGCGGCTCGTGCCGGCCTCGGAGCAGGCCATGGGCCTCGCCGGACAGGGGCTCCGGGACACCACCCGCATCGCCGCCAGCGACCCCGAGCTCTGGGTGCAGATTCTCGGCGCGAACCGGGTACCGGTGCTCGAAGGGCTGGAGGCGCTGCAGGCCGACCTCGCGGCCTTCGTCGAGGCGCTGCGCGAGCCGGACTCGCCCGGCGCTCGCCGCCGCATCGCCGACCTGCTGGCCGCGGGGAACCGCGGAGTCGCCCGCATCCCGGGCAAGCACGGCAGCCGGGAGCGCTTCGCCACGATCACGGTGCTCATCGACGACCGGCCGGGCCAGATCGCGGCGCTGCTCACCGAGATCGGCGACCTCGGCATCAACATGGAGGATCTGCGCCTCGAGCACTCGCCCGGCGCCCAGATCGGCTTCGCCGAGATCGCGGTGCTTCCCGAGGTCGCCGAGCGCGCGATCGCGGACCTGACGGAGCGCGGATGGACGACGCTGTGAGCGCGACGGCGAGCCCCCTGACGGTCGCGATCGACGGTCCAGCGGGCAGCGGCAAGTCGAGCGTGGCCCGCGAGGCGGCGGCGAGGCTCGGCTTCGGCATCCTCGACACGGGAGCCGCCTATCGCGCGCTGGCCTGGGCGGCGCTCGAGACGGGCGTCGACCTCGACGACGAGGCCGGGCTGCTCGGGCTGCTCGACCGCTGGCGCTACGACATCACGCTGCGCGGCGAGCAGCGGGTGGCGGTCGCGCTGCGAGCCGGTGACGAGGCCGTCGACGCGACGGCCGCGATCCGCACCCCCGAACTCAGCGCTCAGGTGAGCCGCGTGTCGAAGCACCCGGCGGTGCGGGATCGGCTGAACGGCATGTTCCGCGCGCTCGTCGCGGCCTCGGGGCTTCCGGGCGTCGTCATCGAAGGACGCGACATCACTACGGTCGTGGCGCCCGACGCCCCCGTGCGGCTACTGCTCACGGCCTCGGCCGAGGTCCGCGCCGCGCGCCGGGCGGGGGAGCTGCCCGGGCTCGGCCCGGAGCAGGTGCTCGCTGAGCTGCGTGCGCGCGACGCGAAGGACGCGCTCGTGGTCGACTTCTTCACCCCGGCACCCGGGGTGACGCTGATCGACACCACCGGGCTGGATTTCGAGCAGTCGGTCCGGGCTGTGACCGATATCGTGCAAGAGGCACAGGAAGGCGCGCGATGAGCGAGCATGAGGAAGAGTTCGAGTTCGATCCGGAGTCGGTCGGCGACGACGAGGTGATCGCCGGCGAGGGCTTCGACGATTCGGTCACCGACGAGGAGCGCCTGCGCGCCATGCGCTCGAACCTCGAGGGCTTCGAGCTGGAGGACGAGGATCTCGCGCTGCTCGGCGCCGGCGGCGAGTTCCTGGGCTTCGCCGAGCCGGAGGCCGAGGCGCTGCCCGTGGTCGCGATCGTCGGCCGGCCGAACGTCGGCAAGTCGGCGCTCGTCAACCGCGTGCTCGGGCGTCGCGAGGCCGTGGTGGAGGACGTGCCGGGCGTCACGCGCGACCGGGTGAGCTACCCCGCGGAATGGACGGGCAAGCGCTTCACGGTGGTCGATACGGGCGGGTGGGAGCCCGACGCCCGGGGCATCGACGCCGCCGTCGCAGCGCAGGCCGAGGTCGCCATCGAGCTCTGCGACGCGGTGCTCTTCGTCGTCGACTCCCGCGTCGGCGCGACGGCGACCGACGAGCGCGTGGTGCAGCTGCTGCGCCGCACGGACAAGCCCGTCTTCCTCGTCGCGAACAAGGTCGACGACGCGATCCAGGAGCCGGAGGCCGCGGCTCTGTGGTCGCTCGGCCTCGGCGAGCCCTGGCCCGTCTCGGCGCTGCACGGTCGCGGCGTGGCCGATCTGCTCGACGCGGTGCTGAAGGTGCTGCCCGATGAATCCGCCGTGGCGAAGCCGAAGCTCGGGGGCCCCCGGCGCGTGGCGATCGTCGGCCGCCCGAACGTGGGCAAGTCGAGCCTGCTCAACAAGGCCGCCGGCGAGGAGCGCGTCGTGGTCAACGAGCTCGCGGGCACCACACGCGACCCCGTCGACGAGCAGGTCGAGATCGCCGGCCGCGTGTGGACCTTCGTCGACACCGCCGGCATCCGGCGCCGGGTGCACATGCAGCAGGGCGCCGACTTCTACGCCTCGCTGCGCACCGCCGCCGCGCTCGAGAAGGCCGAGGTCGCGGTGGTGATGCTCGACGTCAGCGCGCCGATCAGCGAGCAGGACGTGCGCATCATCGACCTCGTGCTCGAATCGGGTCGCGCGCTCGTGCTCGCCTTCAACAAGTGGGACCTGCTCGACGACGAGCGCCGCCGCTACCTGGAGCGGGAGATCGAGCAGGACCTCGCGCACGTCTCGTGGGCGCCGCGCGTCAACATCTCGGCGCGCACCGGCCGTCACCTCGAGAAGCTCGTGCCCGCGCTCGAGACCGCGCTCGAGTCGTGGGACACGCGGATTCCCACCGCGAAGTTCAACGCCTTCGTCGCCGAGCTCGTGCAGGAGCACCCGCATCCGCTGCGCGGCGGCAAGCAGCCGCGCATCCTCTTCGGCACGCAGGTGCAGAACCGGCCGCCGACCTTCGTGCTCTTCACGACGGGCTTCCTCGATCCGGGCTACCGCCGCTTCATCCAGCGTCGCCTGCGCGAGCGCTACGGCTTCGAGGGCACCCCCATCGTGCTCAACATGCGCATCCGTGAGAAGCGTCAGCGTCGCTGACGCTTCTCCGAGGAGGCCATTTCTGGCCTCCGAGAGGCACGTGGCGTTCGCGAGAGAACGCGTCGCGTTCTCGCTGCGCCATGTGGCGCGGCCACTGCCGCGCCGCGACCGAGCCCGAGACGGGCTCGGCGCACGGCACGCGACGCCCAGAAATGGGCGTCGCCGGCAGATGCCGTGCGCGGTCGCGGTGAGCGCTGCGACGCACGTGCCGCTCGCAGGAGAACGCATGGCGTTCTCGCGCGGCGCGTGGTGCGGCCACTGCCGCACATTGCCGGAGTAGCTCCCCTCATACCGTGAGAAGCGTGCCGATATGACCTCCGAAGACCGCGACCGCGAGCTCACCCGGCTCGAGGAGCGGATCGACCGGGCGGCGAACCGTCTGCTGCGGAGCCGCCCGGCGACCGGATGGCGCGCGTTCGCCATCGAGTGCGCCGTGTTCGTGCTCAAGCAGGCCTGGGCGTGCGTCTTCGGCGCGCTGCTGCTCGTCGCGATCGTCGCGGCGAGGCTCTGGTGGCCGGACGACGCACCGCTCGCCCGCAACGACGCCCTCACGGTCGCTGCGGTGGCGATCCAGGTCGGCATGCTCGCCTTCCGGCTCGAGAGCGGCCGCGAACTCTGGGTGATCGTGCTCTTCCACCTCACGGGCACCGCGATGGAGCTCTTCAAGACCGACGTCGGATCCTGGAGCTACGGGGCCGAGGGCGTGCTGCGCATCGGGGCGGTTCCGCTCTTCAGCGGCTTCATGTACGCGGCGGTCGGCTCGTACATGGTCCGGGTGTACCGGCTGCACGAGCTCCGTTTCAGCAGGTATCCGCGGGTCTGGCTGACGACGGTGGTCGCGATCGCGATCTACGCGAACTTCTTCACCCACCACTACGTGCTCGATCTGCGCTGGGTGCTGCTCGCCGCCGTGGTGCTGCTCTGGTTCCCCACGGTGATGCGCTTCCGGGTCTGGCGCGCCGTGCTGCGGCTTCCGCAGCTGCTGGTCTTCGCCGGGGTCGCGGTGTTCATCTGGCTGGCCGAGAACATCGCCACCTGGGGCGGGGCCTGGGCGTATCCGCACCAGGAGGCCGGCTGGGAGCCGGTGGGCGTGCAGAAGCTCATCTCGTGGTTCCTGCTGATGATCCTCTCGGTGGTGATGGTGACCTGGGTGTACCCGCCGCGGACCGAGGCGGAGCGCCCCCTCGCATCGTGAGCGGATCGCGACCCGCGGAACTGGCGCCGCCTCCGCTCGGAATGGGAGAATGGCGGGAGGATCGCGCCCCGGCGGGGGCGGACGGAACAGGGAGCCCGGACCATGCGCAAGCCAGTACTCACCATCGCCACGGGGGCACTCCTCGCGTTCGCAGCTCTGGGGCTGACCGGATGCGCAGGCCAGATCGAGTCCGCGATCAGGCAGGGAGCGGAGAACGCCATCGAGGACGCCACGAAGGACAGCGGCGTCGACGTGGACCTGGGCGGTGGCGCGGGCGTGCCCGACGGCTGGCCGGCCTCGGTGCCGGTGCCCGCGGGCGAGATCGTGCTCTCGGGCTCCGCGGAGGGCGGCTTCACGCTCATGATGACCGCGGAGGCGTCCGACATCGAAGCGATCATCGAGGAGATGAAGTCGGCCGGCTTCGAGGAGCAGTCGAACATCGCCGTCGACAAGGGCCGCATGATCGTCCTCCAGAACGCCGAGTGGAGCGTGGGACTCGTCTCGGGCGAGGACGCGGAGACCGGCAAGAGCTCGCTCATGTACACGGTCAGCCCGGTGAAGTAGCCTCCGGGCTCGTGGTGCGCCGGCCGGAGCCGGAACGCCCTACAGTGAATGCCATGGACGATCAGACCACGGCCGCGCGGATCAGCACGGCAGACCTCTACGACGAGCGCGGCGACGAACTGCAGTCGGTGTCGACGCAGTTCCAGAGCATCGGCGGGCGCGCGCGGTTCTCGGGCCCTGTCCGGACGGTGCGCTGCCATCGCGACAATGCGCTGCTGAAGTCGATCCTCGGCACTCCCGGCGACGGCGCGGTGCTGGTGGTCGACGGCGGGGGCGCGCTGGAGAGCGCGCTCGTGGGCGACATCATCGCGCAGCTCGGCGTGGACAACGGCTGGGCCGGGGTGGTCGTCAACGGCGCGATCCGGGATCGCGTCGCCATCGGCGCGCTCCCCATCGGCGTGAAGGCGCTCGGCTCCAACCCGGCGAAGTCGAGCAAGACGGGCGCGGGCGAGGCCGATGTCCCGGTGAGCTTCGGCGGCGCGGTCTTCCGGCCGGGCGCGATGCTGTGGAGCGACGAGGACGGGATCCTCGTCGAGCCGTGATGGAACGCGTGCAGGCCCCCCCGGGCCCGGGCGGCGATCCCCTTCATCCCCTACATCGCGGTGTCGATCCTGCACGTCGTGCTGAACACGCTCGATCTGCCGGGCGGCGGCTTCGCGACGAAGCAGCTGCTCATGCCCGCGCTCGCGCTCGCGGCGCTCTGGGCGTCGTGGCGCCTGCGGCCCTGGCCGCGCGCCGGCATGCTGCTCATCCTCGCCGCGCTGCTGCTCTCCTGGATCGGCGACGGCGCCGGCCTCTTCTTCCCCGGCCTGCCGACCCTGCCGGTGATGATCCTCTTCTTCGGCATCGCGCATCTCGCCTACATCGCGCTGTTCTGGCGCGCGCCCGGCATCGCCTCTCCGCGTCGCGTGCCGCGGTGGGCCCTCGTCTACGCGCTGTGGTGGATCGGCGCCATGGCCGTGATCGGCCCGCACTCGGGCGCCCTGCTGATCCCGCTCGGGGTCTACGGTCTGGTGCTCGGCGGCACCGCGGCCCTGTCGACCCGCCTCGGCCCTCTCGTGGCCTGGGGCGGGGCGTCGTTCCTCGTCTCGGACACGCTCATCGCGGTGCGCGAGTTCCTCGACGTGCCCGGCTGGGTGGGCGACTGGATCATGCCGACCTACACGCTCGGGCAGGGGCTCATCGTGTTCGGCGCGGTCGCGGC
>CALMSE010000298.1 GCA_937872275.1 uncultured Leucobacter sp.
GAGCCCGGGCGCCCGTCGGGGTCGGCGCGCAGCTCGAACCAGGCCGTGCCGCCCGGCAGGCGGAGGGTGCGGGAGAATCCGGCGCCCGTCGCGGCCTCCATCCCCGGCACGGCGCGGGCGGCCATCCACTCCAGCAGACCGCTCGCGTCGAACGGTTCGCGCACGGGCAGCACCAGCTCGATCGCCCCCGGCGCCGGTGGGGCGCCGCGGCGCCGGGCGCGCAGCCCGGTGGGGGTCATGCCGAACACCTCGCGGACGGTGTCGTTGCACTGGCGGACGCTGCCGAACCCCGACGAGAACGCGACATCGGCGACGGGGAGATCGGTGCCCGTCAGCAGCATGCGAGCCGTGTGGGCGCGCTGCGAGCGGGCGAGGGCGAGGGGGCCGGCCCCGAGCTCGGCGGTGAGCAGCCGGGTGAGGTGTCGCGAGGAGTAGCCGAGTCGGCGGGCGAGGGCGTGCACCCCCTCGCGCTCCACCACCCCCTCGGCGATGAGCCGCATCGCGCGGCCCACGGTGTCCCGGCGCAGGTTCCACTCCGGCGACCCCGGCGCGGCCTCGGGGAGGCATCGCTTGCATGCGCGATATCCCGCCTCGTGCGCGGCCGCGCTCGTCGGGTAGAACGACACGTTGGACCGCTTCGGCGTGCGGGCCGGGCAGGAGGGCCGGCAGTAGATGCCGGTCGTGCGCACCGCCATGATGAACTGCCCGTCGAAGCGGGTGTCCCGCGCCTCGACGGCGCGGTAGCGCTCGTCGAAGCCGGCGGGTGCGCGCTCGGCCGTGCTCGTCGGGACGGTGCTCATGCGGCCAGCATGGCATGCCCGGGGCCGATTCGCTCGCGGAAATCGGACACGGCGCTCATCGGGCGCGGATCACGCGGTAGGCGACGAACACCACCCGGGAGCCGAAGGTGCGGGTCTCGATCAGCTCGAGGTCCGTGCGGCGGCCGCGGTGGGCGAAGAACGGTATGCCGCCGCCGACGAGCACGGGGTGGATCATGATGCGGTACTCGTCGATCAGGCCGAGCTCGGCGGCCTCGGCCGCGAGCGTCGCGCCGCCGATCGCGATGTCTCCTGCGCCCGGCTCGGCCCGCAGTCGCTCGATCTCCTCGCGCAGGCCGCCCGATGCGAGGCGGGCGTTGCCCTCCACCGCCGAGAGGGTCCTGGAGAACACGAGCTTCGGAAGCGGCTTCCAGATCTCGGCGAACTCGAGCATCACCGGGTCGGGCGAGGGCTCTTGATCGGCGGTCTCCCAGTACAGCATCGTCTCGTACAGGCGGCGCCCCAGCAGGTGCACGCCGACTCCCCGCACCTCGTCGTTCGAGAAGCGGTGCAGCTCCTCGTCGGGCATCGACCAGTCGAAGCCCCCGTCTGGTCCCACGATGTACCCGTCGAGGGACATGCTCATCGAGTAGGTGACACTCCGCATCGGAAGACCTCCCTGCCGGCGCTGCGAGGCGCGCGCTGATCCGAGGGTAGATCGAGCGAGCGCGGATCCGCAATCGCCGTCCGTCGCGGGGGCCGGGCGGACGTCAACATTTATTTGACGGCAGGCATCTGTCAATATATTGTTGACACATGACCTCCTTCACCTTCCATGGGATCGTCGAGGACCGGCCGGGCGCCCGCTGGCAGGCCCTCTTCGACGCCGTGTGGCCGGCGTATCGCGCCTGGTACCTCCGCGACGGCGACTCCGCCCGCCCGGATCTCGCCACGGCCGAGAGCGGGCTGCTCCGCCACATGCCGGAGCTGGTGCCGACCTGGCGGCGCCTCGTCGAGCTGGCCGGCGGAGATGAGACCGCGGCCCGGATGCTGACCCTCTGGAACCCCCCGCGATTCCTGCCCGGATGCTCCCAGGTCGCCCTGAGCTCCCCCGAACCGGCGCTGCTGCGCAACTACGACTACGGCCTGGAGCTGTTCGAGCAGGTCCACAGCTCGACCCGGTACGGGTCGCGTCGGGTGATCGGCACCTCGGACTGCCTGTGGGGCCTGCTGGACGGGATGAACGACGACGGGCTGGCGGTCTCGCTGGCGTTCGGCGGTCGGCCCGGCTCCGGCGAGGGATTCGCGGCTCCCCTGGTGGTGCGCTATCTGCTGGAGACGGCGGGCGGCGCGGCGGAGGCCGTGCGCCGACTCGAGACGATCCCGGTGTCGATGTTCTACAACCTCACCATGGTCGACGCCGGCGGGACCGCCCTGACCGCGTATGTCGGGCCGGGAACGCGGCCGGAGATCACCCGGGACCCGGTCGCCACCAACCACCGGGGTCGCCGGCCCGAGTTCCCCGAGCACGCCCGCCGATTCCGCAGCGTCGAGCGGCAGGATCTGCTGACCGCCGCCGTGGAGCAGGGCGCCGGCGCGGAGGAGACGGCCCGCGCCCTGCTGGGCCCCGGCGTGTTCAGCCGCGACTACGACAACGCGTTCGGCACCCTGTACACTGCGGTCTACCGACCTCTCCGCGGCGAGGTCGAGTACCGCTGGCAGAGCCGCAGCTGGACCCGCGGCATGACCTCGACCGAGGAGGCGATCACCGTGACGCTCGACGATCGCGTCCCCGAACCCGGCGGCTCGGCCGGGTCGTCCGACTCGTCCGAGCCGCTCCCCTCGAGCGCGGGCGCCACGGTCGAGGAGCTGCAGGCCGTCGCGCGGCAGGCGGTGCGCGACCTGACGAGATCGCCCGACCCGGCGGCGTTCTCCGCCCTGCTCGGGCTGTCGGCCGAGGTGGGCGAGGCGCTCGGCGCCAGCGCCCGCCTGCTGGCCGAGCACAACTCGTGGGCGCGGGTGGCCGAGATCGCCGAGGTCAGCCGGCAGGCCGCGTGGCATCGCTGGCGCTGAGCCGCCCGAGGCTCCCGTCGAAGCGCGGTCGCGCGCTACCGATCGGTTTCGGCGAGCCGCATCATGACGGCGCGCCAGCGGGCCTCCGTCTCGGCGTCGAAGTCCGCGAACACCTCTTCGAGCAGACGGGCCTGTGCGCCGGTCAGCCGGGCCTCCAGCCGCGCTCCCTCCGCTGAGGTCGCGAGGCGGCGGATCCGCCTGTCCTGCGCATCCGGGGAGAGGGCGATGAGGCCGAGCGATTCGAGCTCCTTGAGCGGACGATGGATGGCCTGCTTGGTCACCTTCAGGAGCGACAGCAGCTCGCCGACGGCGATGCCCGGCTCGCGCTGCACGAAGTAGAGGATGCGGTGATGCGCCCGCCCCAGGCCGCGCTCGGCGAGGATGCGATCCGGCAGCGACGTGAACGTGCGGTACGCGAAGTACAGCGCCTCGACGTCCTGCCGGAGCTCGGACGCCCGTTGTGGGTCGACCATCTTGACCTCCTCTGCTGCAGTCGGCATAATTGGGTCAATAATATTGACCTACTTCACGGGCGGTGCCATGTTCTCCCAGCGTATCGAGGGGCTCCGGCCGTCGCCGATCCGATCCATCCTGAACGTGATCGACCGCCCGGGGATGATCTCCTTCGCCGGCGGGCTCCCCGCGAGCGGTGTCCTGCCCGAGTGGTCGGGAACGGTGCCTCCCGCCGTGCTCCAGTACGGCCCGAGCGAAGGGGAGCCCGAGCTGCGCGCCGCCGTGTCGGCGCACCTGCGCGGCCTGGGCGTCGACGCGCCGCCGGAGCGGGTGATGATCCTCAGCGGGAGCCAGCAGGGCATCGACCTGGCCGCCAAGCTCTTCGTCGACCCGGGCACGACGGTCGCCGTGGAGTACCCGACCTATCTCGCCGCGCTCCAGGTGCTGCGCTTCTCCGGCGCCCGGTTCGTCGAC
Organism: uncultured Leucobacter sp.; assembly: GCA_937872275.1. Classification (GTDB taxonomy): domain Bacteria; phylum Actinomycetota; class Actinomycetes; order Actinomycetales; family Microbacteriaceae; genus Leucobacter. Next base: position 3,759 of record CALMSE010000298.1, read on the forward strand.
ATCGCCGCTCCCGCGGCAGGGCGGGCCAGGCTCGCGTACGTCGTGCCCACGTTCGCGAACCCCACCGGCGCATGCGCGACCGACGCGGAGCGGAGCCGTCTCGCCGAGAGCTGCATGCGGACGGGCACCGTCCTCTTCGAGGACGACCCCTACCGCGACCTCGTGTACGATCCCTGCGACCGCACCCCGGTCGCGGCGCGGATGAGCGGGGGCTCCTGGATCTACCAGGGCTCGTTCTCCAAGACGTTCGCGCCGGGGCTGCGACTCGGCTACCTCGCCGCATCGGAGGACCTCTTCACGCACCTCGTCGTCGTCAAGCAGTTCACCGATCTGCACAGCTCGCGCCTCTCGCAGCACATCGTCCACGAGGCGATCACGGCGCCCGGCTGGGCGGACCGCCGGGAGCGCCTCGCAGACTTCTACCGCACCCGCCGCGACTCGTTCGACACCGCCCTGCGGTATCACTTCCACGACCTCGCGACCTGGGACGCGCCGAAGGGCGGGCTGTTCTTCTGGCTCCGCCTCCGACGCCCCGTCGACACCCGCACCCTTCTCGCCGCGGCCATCGAGCGCGGGGTCGCGTTCATGCCGGGCGAGGAGTTCTCGCCCGGCCGGCCCGACCTCGGCACGATGCGGCTGAACTTCAGCCACGCCGACGCGGAGGACGCGGAGCGCGGCCTCGAGACGCTCGCGGCGCTCGTGAGGGGCGCGGCGTAGCGCACGAATGCGGAAGGCGGTGAGATCTCAGGATCTCACCGCCTTCACTCGTGCGCGAGGGGGGACTTGAACTGACCTCGACCCCCGCACCCCGCGAATCTGT
>CALMSE010000299.1 GCA_937872275.1 uncultured Leucobacter sp.
CCTGCGCCCCCCGCCGCGCCCGGCCGCCACCCGCACGGGTGGTGTCGCCGAAGCGCGTGCGGGTGCCGGTGCGCGTGCCGGTCTGCCAGAGGCGCCGGCTGCGCGTCGTCTCGCTGCTCACGCGGTGCCGTTCTCCTGCGGCTGCGGCACGTCGAGCAGGATCTGGCCGACGACCTGCTCGGCGGTGACCCCGTCGAACTCGGCCTCGGGCTCCAGCACCAGGCGGTGGGCGAGCACCGGGATGGCGAGGTCGCGCACATCGTCCGGCACGACGTAGGCGCGGGCCTGGAGCAGCGCCCACGACACGGCCATGCGCTGCAGGGCGAGCGCGCCGCGCACGCTGGCGCCGAGGCGCACCTCGGAGGCGGATCGCGTGGCCTCGACGAGGCGGGTGATGTAGTCGGCGATGAGCGGGTTGACGAAGACGTCGTCCGCGAACTGCTGCAGCTGCAGCAGGGTGCCCGTGTTCATGACGGGGTGGATCTCCGGCTTCGCGGACTGCTGCTGCAGGATGCGGTGCATGGCGGTCGCGTCGGGGTAGCCGATCGAGGTCTTGATCGCGAAGCGGTCGAGCTGCGCCTCCGGCAGCCGGTAGGTGCCGGCCTGCTCGACGGGGTTCTGCGTGGCGATGACCATGAACGGCGTGCCCACGGGGTGCGTCTCGCCGTCGACGGTGACCTGCCGCTCCTCCATCACCTCGAGCAGCGCCGACTGCGTCTTCGGGCTGGCGCGGTTGATCTCGTCGGCGAGCACGACGTTCGCGAAGATCGGGCCGGCGTGGAACTCGAACACGCCCTGGCGCTGGTCGTAGACGGTGATGCCGGTGACATCGCCGGGCAGCAGATCGGGGGTGAACTGGATGCGGGAGGCCGATCCCTGCATCACCTGCGCGAGCGTGCGCGCGAGCGCCGTCTTGCCGGTGCCGGGCACGTCCTCGAGCAGCACGTGCCCGCCCGCGACCGCGGTCGCGAGCACCAGCTCGAGCACGCGGCGCTTGCCGTGGATGGCCTGCTCCATCGCGTCGGCGGTGGTGCGCAGCGAGTCGCCGGCCCACGTCGCGCGCTCGGGAGAGAGCGGAGCCGTCTGAGCGGGTGCCTGCTGGGTCGTCATGTGCGTGTCCTTCTGTCGTGCGTGAGGGTTCTGGCTCGGTGGGCGGGACCGGTGAGCGGGTTCGAGAGCCGCGATGCGGGCGGATCGGCCTGCGGCGGCCCGGCTCAGCCGCCCCCGCCGGGTTCGGGCTCGGGGTCCGGATCCGGCGGCGGCGTGCAGTCCGTCACTCCAACCGAGAACCCCTGCAGCGCGACGTAGCTGCCACCCCAAGATGTGATGGAGAAGGTATGGGTCGCCGCATCGTAGTTCGCGACCGCCGAAGCGCGGGCCGGTGCCGAGATACGCAAGCTCACGTTCTCACCATCCACGAAACAGGTGGCGAGGTTGATCTGCACGGTCGAGGGAACGTTGCCGGAGATGTAGTTGCTCCAATCCGAGCACGCGCCGTCATCGGCGCATTGGCGCACCCTGGCATTCACGGCGGAGTTCGGATCAATCCACGTCGGAAAGGCTCCGCCCACACCGTAAGAAACCCCTTGCACCTGATACTCCAGTTCCAGGCCGCCTACTGGAATGACCGACGGTGCCAAGGCGATCTGATAGGCGCCATTCGCGTCGACCAGTGTGTTGACCGTGTAGGACGCAGTAGAGATATCGGGGATGGTGGGATCACCGCCTACACGCACCTCCACTACCGAGGAGGGGTCGCCGACGCCCCACTCGTTCTGGGCACAGGCGATGACGCGCATCTTCTTGTGCTTCTGACCCGACACCGTGTAATTGAATGTCCCGCTGTCCGGACCGCTTCCCCCAACAGAGCAGTTAGGCTGGCCGCTCTGCGTAAATCCATAGCTGTGAGTGGTGTTCGACCCTCCATTTGCGCTGACCGTCACCGCGATCGACACCTCCGTCGAACCCGGGCTCGACGAGGCTGCGACCTGCACCGCCGGGCGCCCTGCGAGGTTGAACGTATCCGAGGCGACCTCGCCGTCGGCCGTGTCCTCCGCGGGAACCTCGTGCTTGCTGATGGGCACGACCTGCCAGGAGACCGGCCCGACCGTGAGGCCGGCGAACTGCGCAGGGGCGCCGAGCGTCACCGTCTGCGTCTGGCCGCCGGCGGTGACGCGGAAACCGCCCGTGGTGGCGTCGGTCGTGGTGATGTCGAAACGCATGGTGCCCTGCGCCGCCGACTCCGCCGAGACCTGGATCGGGGTCGCCGAGGGCTTGCTCGGCGTGCGATAGGCCCAGCCGGTTGCGGCGTTCGCCGTCGGGTCGGAGTCGCCGACCGCGTTGACGGCCCGCGCGGTGAAGCTGTGCTTGACGCCCACCTCGAGGCCGGTCACGGTGCACTCGTAGGCGCCTCCGCTCGGCGCGCAGCTCGCTCCCGTGCGCGCACCGTCCATGTCGATGACGACGCCGGTGACCGCCGGATGGGCGTTCGCCGCCTCGCCGAGCTGCACCTCGAGCGTGACGCTGTCGGCTCCGTAGCGCAGCTGCGAGATGCTCGCGGGCGCGCGCGGCACGCCCTGGGCGTCGAACTCGATCGTGCCGGTTCCGGTGCGGTTCTGCGCGTCGTGCACCGTGTAGCTCGCGGTGCAGCGGCCGCCGGGTCCGCGGGCGTCGGCCCAGCTCACCCGCACGGAGTCGCCCGCCATCTGCAGCGAGCCGTAGGTGCACGCGCCGCCGTCGACCGAGACGACGTGGAGGCCGCCCCCGGGCTTGCCCGCGAACGGGTCGTGCTCGCCCGGCCGGTTCACGAGCTGCGTCTCGCAGTTCGAGCCCACGGTGCACTGCAGCGCGACCGTCGCCCCGCGCGGCGCGTCCTGGGCCGCCTCGCCCACGCGCAGCGTGAGCACGGCCTGGCTGTCGCCCGCCCCGGCGACCGTCACGGTCGCGGCCTGCTGCGCACCGGGCACGGCGTCTGCGCGCGCGAGCACCTGCACCTGCGAGCCCGAGGCGACCACCTCGAAGGATCCTCCGACCGGCGCGAGCTGCCACTGCAGCGACGAGACCTGGCCCTCGCGACCGCCCTGCCACCCGACCATGTCGACCAGGTCGACGACCTGGGTCTCGCCCGGCGCGATCGTGCGCGTGAGGGGGTTCAGCTGCACGACGGGCTCGCGCGGCACGACCGAGACCGGCAGTGCGAGCACGGTGTAGCTGCGCTGCTCGGTGAGGCGCACCCGCACGGTGCAGCTGTCGCTCCAGGGGGCCTCCTTGCCCGCCGTGTAGCGCAGCGTCGTCGGGCCGGTGGCCTGGCAGCTCGCCTGCGCGCGCTGCGTCGCGAACGCCGACTGGTCGAGCTCCACCCTGTCGCCCGGCCCGAGGTCGAGCATGTCCTCGACATCCACCTCGACGCTCTTGTCCTCGTCGACCGAGACCGGCGACAGTCCCGGGCGCAGGGTCAGCCGCAGCTCGTCGAGCGGGGGCACGACGAGGAAGCCGAAGCTCTCGACCTCGGCCCCGGTCGCGTCGATGCCGGCGAGGCGGAAGGGCACGAGGTCGCCCTCGGCACGGTAGCCGCCCAGGATCCTCGATCCGCTCACGCTGTACCGGTCCGCCGCGCTGCCCCAGAGCGAGAGCTCGAGCGCCCCCACGTCGCCTCCCGCCCAGCGCACACGGTCGGTGACGACGTCGACGCCGGAGCGCTCGAAGTCGGCGCGATCGCGCACCGAGAGCACCGTGTCGGTGATGGCCGGGGCCTGCAGGCCGATCCGCTCGGAGACCTGCACGACGATCAGCCCGTCGGCCGTGCTCTTGCTCTTCTTCGAGCGCACCGTGTACTTGAACGAGACCGTGCCGAGCTCGTCGCTGCCGGCGATGCGCACGACGCCCTGACTCAACTGCGAGGTGTCGAGGCGCGCCGCGAGGGCCGCGTAGGCCGGCGACTCCTCGCCGCCCGGCACGTTCGGCACCACCGAGACGAGCTCGAGCGTGCCGCCGGAGGGATCGAGGTCGTTGTCGAGCGGTCGCACCGTCGCGGGCTCGGCCGCGCCGCGCGCGATCCGCACGTAGTCGCTATAGACGACCGGCGCGCCGCCGCCCGGATCCGGATCGGTGACGATGATGCGGAGGGCGCCCTCGGCCTCGCCCCCGAAGGAGTCGCGCACGGTGTAGCCGACGGTCTGCGTGCCGCGGGCCGCGCTCTGCGAGGCCTCGACCTGCACGGCGCTCGTTCGCGCGAGGATCGTGGCCGAGAGCTGCGCGTCGTCGGGCGCGTCGACCGAGACGAGGCGCACGCGGTCGCCGTCGGGGTCGACGCCCGAGAGCGGGATCGCGGTGCTCACGCGCTCGCCGGGGGCCACGCGCACCGTCACGGTGGCGGGCTGCGGCGGACGGTTCGCGCCCGTCGGCAGCACCGTCACGCGCACGTGGCCGACGTCGCTGAGCTCGGGGCTCGACGCACCGTAGGCGGTGTAGCTCAGCGTGTAGGTGCCGGGGGTCTCGGGGGCGAGGTAGCGCACGCGCCCGCCCGAGGCGAAGGCGAGCTCGCCGGCCGCGCCCGGGGCGCCGACCTCGGGGTGCAGCAC
>CALMSE010000300.1 GCA_937872275.1 uncultured Leucobacter sp.
GCCCTCAGGCGCCGCCGGCGACGACGGCCGGGCGTCGATCCGCCCAGGGCAGCGCGCGCTCGAGATCGGCGGCGAGCGCGATGAGCGCGGACTCGTCGCCGAGATCCGCGCCGAGCTGCACGCCGATCGGCAGGCCCTCCGCCGACTGCGCCAGCGGCACCGAGATGGCGGGAGCGCCCGTCATGTTGAAGATCGCCGTGCCGAGGCCCGAGAAGAGCTTGCGGAACCAGCCCTGCGCGTCGAGCGACGGATCGTTCTGATCGAAGTGGCCGAGCGGGAAGGTGGGCTGCATCATCGTCGCCGAGAGGGTGATGTCGTACTCGGCGTGGAACTCGCCGAGCGCGCGGCTCACGCGGTTCATGGCGCCCTCGGTGCGCATGATGTCGACGCCGCTGAGGCTCTGGCCGTACTCGACGCAGCGCATCGTCACGTGCTCGAGCACATCGCTCGACGCCTCGATGCCGAGCAGGCCGCTGAGGGTCTGCACCCCGTCGGCGAGGAAGGCGCCCCACAGCTTGTAGGTGGCGTCGAGCCATTCCTCGTGGTCGATCCGCGGCGACGCGACCTCGACGGTGTGCCCCATCGACTCGAGCAGCCGCCCCGCGGCCTCGACCGCGGCGCGCACCTGCGGATCCATCTGCTGCCCCGGGGTCAGCAGATCCCACGCGATGGCGATGCGCTTGTGCTCCGCGCCGCGCCGCGCCGACTCGCCGTAGCTGATGGCCGGCTCGGGCAGCAGGTACCGCTCGCCCGGCTCGCTGCCGTGCACCGCATCGAGCATGGCCGCCGTGTCGCGCACCGTGCGCGACAGCGCGAACTCGACGCCGAGGCCGAGCAGCGGATCCCCGTATCCCGGGCCGACGGTGATGCGGCCCCGACTGGGCTTCAACCCGACCAGGCCGCACGCGGCGGCGGGGATGCGGATCGACCCGCCTCCGTCGTTGGCATGGGCGACGGGCAGCGCGCGGGCCGCCACGAGGGCGGCGGATCCGCCGCTCGAGCCGCCCGGGCTGCGCGTCGTGTCCCAGGGGTTCCTCGTCGGCCCGCCGTAGGCGACCGCCTCCGTCGTGGCGTTGAAGCCGAACTCGGGCGTGCGCGTCGTCGCCATCGCGGCGAGGCCCGCCCGGCGGAAGCGGGTCATCAGCGCGCTCTCGCCGAGCACCACGCCGTCGCCGAGCATGCGGGTGCCGTTGCGCGTCGGCACGCCGTCGGCATGGATCACCAGGTCTTTGATGGCGAAGGGGACCCCCGCGAACGGTCCGTTCGGATCGCAGTCCAGCGGCCGGTCGTAGCGCTCGCCGGCGACGGCCGAGATCACCGGCTCCACCTCGTCGATGGCGCGGGCCGCGGCCTGCCGCACCTCTGCCGCGCTGACCTCCCCGGCGCGGATCAGCTCGGCCAGTCCGGTGGCGTCGTAGCTCGTGTACTCGGTGATCTCCATGTCTCCAAGGCTCCTCGTGTCGGCGATCGGGATGCAGTCGACGCTACGGTCGCCGAGCCGGAGGCGAATCCTCATTTCTGAGGATCTTCCGCCTCGCACCGCTCGGTAGACTGGCCGCACCCGAGGGGCTCGGGTGCTTCGAGGTCGACGGCGACACCGGAAGGCGGATGGCATGGCGGATGGAATCGCGGATCGCTTCGCGCGATCCGTCGCGGTCATGAGAGCGCTGGAGGCGGCCTGTGCGAGGCCCGCCGATTGGCGCGACGACATCGTGGAGGACGCCCTCGACGCCCTCCGCCCCCTCACCGGCGCCGAGATGGCCTCGCTCTCGTACTGGGACCCGCTGATCGGCGCCCATCGCGCCGTCGTGAACGTCGGCTACCCCGACGACGTCGCCGCCCTGTGCGACTCGGTGATCCACACCGACGTCACGTTCCAGTCGCTGCGCGCCAGGCGCACGCCCCTGCGGCTGCACGGCCTGTCCGGCGCCCAGCTCGGCGGGGCCGTCGGCACCCAGATCATCCAGCGCAACCGGTTCAGGGACGGCCTGACGCACTGCTTCTTCTCGCGAGAGGGCCGGTATCTCGGCTACATGAACCTCTCGACCAGCGCGCGGTACCTCGACGACTCCTCGTGCGACGTCGTGCAGCTGATCGAGTCGGCGGTCGCGCCCCTGCTCGCCCGCGCGTCCCGCTCGACCCGGGGCGAGGCCTCGGAGGCGACGCCGGGCGGCGGCGCATCGCTGACGGTGCGCGAGCGGGAGGTGCTGTCGCAACTGCCCTCGGGGGCGACGAACGCCGCGATCGCGGCCGCGCTCGGCATCTCGACGACCACGGTGGCCCGGCACATCGAGCACATCATCACGAAGCTCGGCGTGCCGAACCGCACGCGCGCAGCCTGCCTCGCGGTGGAGTGGGGCCTCTCCCCGGCGGCCGCGTGAGCGCCGGCCGGGCGCGATCGCGATCGACGGACCGTCGGCTCAGGTTCCGCAGTAGGTGACGTGCGGCCCGGTGCCGGGCGGCGCGGGGAGCTCGTACCGCTCGAGGCCCGCGCGCGCCTCGAAGGGGCGTTCGACCGCCCCGAGCAGCCGGTCGAACGGGGAGAGGTCGCCCGCAGCGGCGGCCTCGAGCGCGTCGTCGACGAGGTGGTTGCGCGGGATGTAGAGGGGGTTCACCGCATCCATCGCGTCGGGGTCGGGGTCGAGAGCGAGCCACTCGGCGAACCACTCCCCCGGTTCGACGCCCCGGTCGGCACTGCCGACGGCACCGGCTGCAGCGCCCGCGCCCGGACCTGCGCCTGCGCCTGCGCCCAGCAGCGCCCGGAAC
>CALMSE010000301.1 GCA_937872275.1 uncultured Leucobacter sp.
GATCTGCCGCTGCTGCCCATCGGCGAGGTGACCACGAGCTACCAGATCATGCTGCGCGTGCGCGACGAACCGGGCGTGCTCGCGGCCATCGCGGGCATTCTCGCCGAGCACGGCGTCTCGGCGGCGAGCGTCGAGCAGACCGTGGCGCAGGGCGCCGAGGGCGACGCGGAGGCCGCGACCGCGGCTCTGGTGATCGGCACGCACCGAGCCCGCGAGGCCGACCTCGCGGCGACGGTCGAGGCGCTGCGCGAGAGCGCGGCCGTCACGGCGGTGATGAGCGTGCTGCGACTCGAGGGGGACTCATGACCCAGTTGCGCGTGCGGGTGCCCGCCACCAGCGCCAATCTCGGCCCGGGGTTCGACACCCTCGGCATCGCCCTCGCCTACGCCGACGAGCTCATCGTCGCGACGCGCCCCGAGCCCGGGGCCGCCGTGCGCGTCACGGGTGTCGGGGAGGGGGAGGTGCCGGGCGACGACACGAACCTCGTCGTACGCGCGGTCGCGCACGTCTACGAACGGCTCGGCCGCACGATGCCGGGGCTCGAGATCCACGCGCACAACCGCATTCCGCACGGCCGCGGCATGGGCTCCTCGGGATCCGCCATCGTGGCGGGCGTCATGATCGCCGCGGGACTGCTCGCCGACGACCCGGTCGATCCGCTGCGACTCGACGAGGATCGGCTGCTGCGCTTCGCGACGGATCTCGAGGGGCATCCGGACAACGTGGCCCCGGCCCTCTTCGGCGGGCTCACGATCGCCTGGACCTCGGAGGCGGGGCCGCGCTTCAAGAGGCTCATGGTGCACCGCGGCATCTCGCCGCTCGTGCTGGTGCCCGAGTTCCGGATGTCGACCGAGCTGGCGCGCAGTCTGCAGCCGAAGCAGGTGCCGCACGAGGACGCGGTGTTCAACGTCTCGCGTTCGGCCCTGCTCGTCGCGGCGCTCACGCAGAGCCCCGAGCTGCTGTTCGAGGCCACCGAGGACCGACTGCACCAGGACTACCGCGGCGAGGCGATGCCGGCGACGCGCGACCTTATCCGCGAGCTGCGCGAGGCCGGCCACGCGGCGGTGGTCTCGGGAGCGGGGCCGTCGATCCTCGTGCTCGCGGCGGACCCCGCCGCGCGGCTCGGGGCGGCGGAGATCGCGGCGGCGAGGGGCGAGGCCTGGCAGCCGCTGTTCCTCGCGGTGGACAACCGAGGTGCTACAGTAGAGGAGATCCCCGCGTAGCATTCCCGCGCGACGTCGTCGTGCGGGCGATCCGGTGGATCGTTTCCTCGCCGGATAGGCGGTGCCGAGTCGGTGTATCGACTCGGCGGTGCTGAACCGGCGTTTCATTGCACGATCGTGTGCGGACCCCCGGAGCCGTGAATGCTCCAGGACGCACTGCGTGCGTTCCCGAAAGGAATACCGTGGAGCAGAACTCCGAAGAGACCGCCGTGCCCGTCACGCCGGCCCCTGAACCCGCCGAG
>CALMSE010000302.1 GCA_937872275.1 uncultured Leucobacter sp.
CGCGGCGCTCGCCCTCGGCCTCGCGCTCGCGCTCGTCGCGGGGCTCGGCGCCCGCGGGCTGCTGCGCGTGCTCCGCGGCTTCGCGCTCGTGGGGGCACTGCTCTTCGCCTTCCAGCTCTGGCAGCACGGCTGGGAACGGGCGGTCGAGGTGGTCGCCGACCTCGCCGCGCTCATCCTCGCGGCGAGCGCCGTGACCGCGAGCACCGCCGTCGACGACATGCTCGACACGATCGCCTGGGCGCTCCGCCCGCTGCGCCGCTGGGGCGTCTCGCCCGAGCGCGTGGCCCTCGCCTTCTCGCTCGCGATCCGCTCGATCCCGCTCGCGATCGACGTCGCCCGCGAGACGCGTCGGGCCGCCCGCGCCCGGGGCCTCGATCGCAGCCTGCGCGCCTTCGCCGTGCCCTTCGCCCTGCGCATGGTCGCGCACGCGCGCGACACCGGCGCGGCCCTGCACGCGCGAGGGCTCGGCGACGACTGAGACCGCTCCGCGCCGGTCGGGGCCGCCGCTAGGCTGGGGCCATGGCCGACGCGCAGATCCCCGAAGGAATCACCGCCGACTACGCGAACACCGCGGTGCGCGAGGCGATCGAGGCGCTGCAGACCCAGCCCGACTACGAGCGGCTCGCCGCGTTCCTCGGCGCGCTGCGCGAGGGCTTCCTCGTCGCCGACGTCACGGGCACCGCGAAGAAGAAGGCCACGCACATCCGCACGATCCGCTCGACCGACGGCCGGCTCGTGCTGCCTCTGTTCACCTCGATGGACGAGCTGCGCCTCGCCGTGCCGAAGGGGCGGGCGGATCAGGCCAAGGGCGCCCTCATGCCGGCCCCCGAGGCGCTGCGGCTGATCCGCACCAAGCCCTTCGCCGCGGCCCAGTTCGACATCGGCTCCGCGGCGCTCGTCGTGGTGCGCAAGTACGTCGAGCTGGCGCTCGGCGACGAGCCCATCACCGCCGACGGGCTCGCCGCCTCGGCCTGAGTCGAGCCGCCCCGAGACGCGAGAACGGGGGCGGATCGCGCGATCCGCCCCCGTCCCGGACGTCGGGGTCAGCTCATGACCACCGACTTGATCGTGAAGGCGCGGATCACCTGCAGCAGGCCGAGCACGACGAGCGAGATGCCGATCATCCACACCAGCACGGCGACGCCGAGCGCGAAGGAGAAGATCAGCACGCCGCCGGCGATGATGCTGATGATGCCGTAGACGATCGAGAGCACCGGGTGGCCGCTCGACTTCACCGTGGTGAACGACATGATGCCCTCGATGATCCACATGATGCCGATGATGATGGCGATGAACACGAGCAGCACCGCGCTCGCGACCCCGAGGTTCGCGAAGAGGATGATCGCGGCGATGATGTAGAGCAGGCCGAGCAGGATGTTGCCGGTGCGGGCCCAGCCTCCGAGGGACTTCGAGAAGACCGCGGTGCCCAGGTAGACGACGCCCATGACGACCATGTAGACGGCGAGGATGACGGCGAGCACCGAGGCGAAGAACTGCGCCGACTGCAACGGGTTCACCATGACGAGGATGCCGATGATGATGGCGATGAGGCCGCCGACGCCGAACATGACGCGCACGCCGTCCACCGCCTGACGCTCGGCTGTGACGAGGGGATCCTTCTCTGACATTTCCATTCCTCCGCAGGTATATGGCGTTGCAGGGGAAGACCGCCGTGCTCCTGCGCACGTCCCCCGTTCACTCATCATGCACCAGGCCGCGCGAAATCAAGCGCACCGCGCCGTGCCGGCACCGTGCCGCGCGGAGACCCCGTCGTACCGACACCGCGCGCCTCGCCGAGATGCCCGAGGGGCCGCCCCTCCGGGCCTCAGGCCCTAGTCTGGGAGGATGGCCGTCTTAGCTGGAATCATGCTGCTCGTGAACGCCCTCTACAACGTGATCGTCTGGCCGCGCTTCTGGACGCGGGTGACCGCGGATCCGCGCGCCCGCGACGAGGCGGGCCGGAGGACTCGCTTCTACACGGTGCACGCCGTGCTGATCGGCGCCGCGCTGCTCATCGCGCTCGTCTCCGCCGTGGCGGGCGTGCTGCTGCTCATCGCCTGAGCGGTCGGCGCGCGTCAGCCCTCGAGCGCCCGAGGGGCGCGGGGCGCGGGGCGATCTCAGCCGAGATCCGGGCGCCGCCCGGGCGCGGCTCAGGCCTCCCCGGCCTCCTCCGTCTCGTCCTCCTCGTCGGACCTCGGGTGGCCGGCTCTCAGATGGGTCGCGGGGCCCAGGTGCGAAGCGCCGCCCTCCTCGCCCCAGCCGTCGCCCGGGGTATGGGCCGGGTCCGATTCGTGATCGTGCGTCGTGGGATCGCCATCGCGGTTCATCATGTGCCTCCCTCGCCGGGGCCGCGCATCGGTGCGACCGGCTCCCTAGGGCAAGCCTAACCCTCAGGCCCGCGCGGCTCCAGGGCCGACCGCGCCCGGGCACCCGCCGAGTCGCCCGCCGGCCGGAGCGGAGCGGCCCCGCAGGCGGCGTGTACTAGTGTCGTGCTATCGCCCGCCCACCGAACGGAGCCCGCACATGAAGCGCGTACTCACCTACGGCACCTACGACCTGCTGCACTGGGGCCACATCCGCCTGCTGCAGCGGGCGCGGGCGCAGGGCGACTACCTCGTGGTCGCCCTCAGCACCGAGGCGTTCAACGAGGGCAAGGGCAAGAAGACCTACCACGACTTCGAGACGCGCAAGAAGATGCTCGAATCCGTGCGCTACGTGGACCTCGTCATCCCCGAGGACTCCTGGGACCAGAAGATCGAAGACGTGCGCAAGTACGAGATCGACGTCGTCGTGATGGGCGGCGACTGGGAGGGCGACCCCCGCTTCGAGGTGCTCACCGACTACTGCGACGTCGTCTACCTCGACCGCACCGAGGGCATCTCGACCACCAAGATCAAGCGGGATCTCGGCGTCAACGCCTGACGACGTCGACCGCCCTGCCGAGTTCGAGACGGCCGCAGCGCGCCTACAGCACCTTCGACAGGAACGCCTTGGTGCGCTCCCGCTGCGGGTTCATGAGCACCTCGACGGGATCCCCCGACTCGACGACGACGCCGCCGTCCATGAAGACGAGCTCGTCGGCGACCTCGCGGGCGAAGCCCATCTCATGGGTCACCACGATCATGGTCATGCCGCTCTCGGCGAGCCCCTTCATCACGTCCAGCACCTCGCCCACGAGCTCGGGGTCGAGCGCGGAGGTCGGCTCGTCGAAGAGCATGAGCTTCGGATCCATGGCGAGCGCCCGCGCGATCGCGACGCGCTGCTGCTGACCGCCCGAGAGGTGCGCCGGGTAGTAGTCGTGGCGATCCGCGAGCCCGACGCGATCGAGCAGCTCCATGGCGCGCTTCTTCAGCGCGGCCTTGCCGCCCTTCCTCAGCAGCATCGGCGCGAGCATCACGTTCTCGAGCGCGGTCCGATGCGGGAACAGGTTGAAGCGCTGGAACACCATGCCGATGTCGCGCCGCTGCTTCGCCGCCTCCCTCGGATGCATCTCATAGATCTTGTCGCCGTGCTGGCGGTACCCCACGAGCTCGCCGTCGACCGAGAGCCGGCCCGCGCTCACCGTCTCGAGGTGGTTGATGCAGCGCAGGAAGGTGCTCTTGCCCGAGCCCGAGGGGCCCACGAGGCACAGCACCTCGCCCCGCTTCACCTCGAGGGTGATCGACTTCAGCACCTCGTTCGAGCCGAAGGACTTCGAGACGGCCTCGGCCTTCACCATGGGAGTGTCAGCGGTGCTCACGGAGGCCCCCTTCCTCGAGGCCCGAGCCGGGCACCGCGCCGTCACCGGGCAGCGCGCCGTCCCCGGTCACCGCGCCGCTCGGCACCGCCGCGACCTCGACCATTCCGGTCTCCGCCGTCGGCCGCTGCACGTCGGGGCGCGCGCCGACGCCCTTCGCGAAGTGCTTCTCGAGGTAGTACTGCCCCACCATCAGGATCGAGGTCAGCACCAGGTACCAGATCGAGGCGACGATCAGCATCGGCACCGGCTTGAAGGTGGTCGCCGCGATGTCGCGCGTGCGCGTGTAGAGCTCGAGGGTGAACGGCACGGCCGTGACGAGCGAGGTGGTCTTCAGCATCGAGATGACCTCGTTGCCGGTCGGCGGGATGATCA
>CALMSE010000303.1 GCA_937872275.1 uncultured Leucobacter sp.
ACCGCCACCACGACACGCCGCCGCGACCTGAACAACCTGCGCACAAGACCTACCCCCGCCCGGAATATGAAAAGGGTGGCCGGCCTCCCCGAAGAGAGAAGCCGGCCACCCGCGCCGGCCTACTTGGCCAGCGACTTGAAGTAGCCCGAGAGCTTGCGAACGCCCCAGAGAAGGACGGTCACACCGATCGCGGCGGTGGCCACCGCGGGGATGTACCCCGCGAAGCTCGCGAACGCGGTCGTCACGATGTCGCCGGGGTCACCCTCGGCCATGGGAAGAATCGGCATCTACTTTTCACCCCCTCTCATCGGTTGACGCGGTAGAACCAACCAGCGAAAACGCCGACCATGAACGCGACCGCGATGAACGACGCAAGCTGAGCCCCCATTACCAGGACACCAACTTGCGGTAGAAATCCGTGAGCAGCGCCAGGACGGCGAGCGTCGCGATCGGCAGCGTCAGCGCGACCATGCGAACACCCCCCAGCCGAGCGCGAACGCGACGATCACCGCGCCCACCACGATGAGCGGCCACTGATGCTCAGCGATCGCGATCGTGACCTCAGACACCGGCCTAGCTCCGCTCGTGACCCGGCAGCACCACCGGCTCCAGCGGGGACTGCACCCGCTTCGACAGCTTCGCATCGAAGGCGAGCAGCAGCACCGCGGCACCCACAAGCCCGATCGACAGGGCCACCATGATGAAGACGAACAGCTCAGGCATGATCACGCCGCCGAGAGCGCCGACTGGATCCGGTCGAGCGCATCGAACGCGGGCCGCTCGAAGTTGAGCGACGTCCCCCACTCGCGCGATTCCTCAACCGAGCACTCCACCGCGGCGAACTCACCCACGGCCGGGAGGCCGTACTCCTCGCGGGAGCGGGTGTAGACCGTGTACGTCATCACCGCGTCCGAATGCTGCTTCAGCGTGACCTCGTGCGCGAACACCTCGCCCGACTTCTTGCTCTTGCGCTCGGCCACCCGCTCGACCACGCCATCGACCAGCACCGCGGGCCGAATCATCCGTCCAATCGCCATTTCGCATCCTCACTTAGTTTCATATCTCAAAGAGAACCTGCACTTTGAAGTATGCGCTATGTAACAAGCCCAGCGCATGCTTTCAGCCCTCGGAAAATCCGGCGAAAAGCCTGAGCCGAAGCTGACCGCTATATGAAGGAACGCTGAGACGCCGGGGGAGAGGGGACCGCTGCGCGGGAACCGCCCGTTCCGGGCGGCTGGACGAGCGGCTGCGCCGCCGCCTATTTCTTTTGCCTGTTGCCCTGCGGGATTTTACTCACGCGGCGGCGCTCCGCGCCCTGCATCCGTGCGGCCTGCCGCGTCGGCTCCGCCGCCACGCCCGTCCACCCGGCGGGCACTCCACACCACCACGCGAGTAATGCACTACGTGCCAACAGGCAAAAGAAATG
>CALMSE010000304.1 GCA_937872275.1 uncultured Leucobacter sp.
ACAGCCAGGACAGCTTGTCGCGGGTCTCGAGGCGCTTCAGGCGGCCGTTGAGTCGGGTCATCCAGCCCACGACGATGCCGAGCACGGTCCCGCCGAACGCGAGGACCGCGACGATGATCGGCACGTACACGGTCGGCGGTACGGACACGATGCCATCCCCGTTCACATGACCACCTGCGCGGCCTTCTGATACCCCTCCCACGCCTGGTACGTGATGTTGGCGAAGGACCGCCCCGCGAGATTCGTGTTCGCGATCGCGTTCGCGTCCTCCGGGGTCAGGCTCATGAACACGCGGCCGTCATAGGTGGCGAAGTACCTCCCGCCGGCCTTCCCGTACCGGCCCTTGCCGTCGATGATCATCAGGTACAGCATGCTGTCCTCGCTTTCGCTCGAAGAGATGAAGGTGGGCTCGGCGACCCGGACCCCGGCGAGGTCTTCGGACCAGCCGACATAGGTCGAGTTGAATCGGCGCTCTACCTCGGCGATGGAGCCGAGACGGAGCGAGCTCGCCGGGTCGCCGATCTCGCCGAGCGGTGACGAGTAGAACCCCATCGCCGGAGAGCCGTAGACGACGTGCCCCCAGTTCCCGACCGCTCCGACCGGGCGCCCGTCGTACGGTCCCTGCCCGTCGTTGTAGGCGCCCTCATGGTCGAACCAGAGCAGCACCGGCACATCAGGGAGCGGCTCGTCGGGGCCGTGGAAGTGCTGCGTGCCGAGCTGCGCGTGCTTCGCCGACCGGTACTGGGACGAGTCGATGCCGAGCACCTGCGACACGTACCCGAGGCACCAGCCCGGCTGCACCGTCTTCGTCAGGTCCGCGGTGCGGAGTTGGAGCCAGGCGTTCATGCTGGGGCCTCCTCGTCCTGTCGGATCTGCTGCACCGCGGTCAGGATCCACGCGTCGGGGATGACGCCCTCGTCCCGGCCGGGATGCTCGATGCCTCCGGCGATCGCGGACGCGTAGGCGGCATCCCATCCCGGCTGGGCCGACAGCTGCCAGTTGTGCGAGTAGGCCCACCCGTCGGGGCTGGGGATCTGCTCGAGCGCGGCGCACGCGGTCACCCGGGAGGCGAGATCGGTGTCCTGCGCGAGCAGTGACTGGGTGTAGTAACTCATCGAGGTGCTCCTATGCGGTCTTGTAGCTGATGGTTCCGCCGAAGACCGTGTTCTGCGGCCATGCTCCGGCGGCGGTGTGCCAGAGCGTCAGCGTGCGCACGGCCATGCGGACGCCGTTCATCGCAGGGGTCGCGGTTTCAGCGCCGAGAGCGGAGCCGTAGGCGTTGCTGCTGCCTTCCGTGCCTGGCGCGGATGCGTTCAGGGTCAGCAGCGCCTGCCCGTTCGTGGATGCCCCGGTTCCGGTGCGCTTGATCTGGAACGAGACCCGCATCTCCTTCCGCTCCGGGTCGTGGACCGCGATGCACCCGTTCTGCAGGGTGTACCCGGTCGCGGCGGTCATGCTGTACTCGACCAGGTCACGGAGTGGCTTCCATGTTGAGGCGAGGCGCAGGTACTCGATCCCGTCGTCCTCGTCGAAGAAACGCATCCCGATCACCGCGAGCCCGGCGCTGGTGAGCGCGGTCCGCTGCGCGGTAGTCCCGGTGAAGGTCGTCCCCATGCGCCCGTACGGGGTGCTGATGGAGCCCAGCCCGTACTCGGTGAGGTCCGACCCGGCCAGCAGTCGCACCCGGTCCGGGAGGAGGATCCCCTCGGAGGTGGGCGACGCCATCGCATGGAGGGCGGTATCGGTGTAGATCTCCCCGGCGACGTCGAGGCCGCCGCGCTCGTGCATCTTCCCGACACCGACCTGGTTGCCGCGCAGATCGAGCGTGACGACCGCGGTACCGACGAGCGTGGCGAGCTTCACCACGGTGCCCGTGTTGTCGGAGAGGGTGACCTCCACCTCGTAGGACTGCGACGTGAGGAACACAGCCCCGCCCGAGATCTGGATCGCGCCGGTCTGGGTGAGCCCCGGGTTGACGCTGTTCCGCGTCGTCCAGGCCCCGTTCGTGGGGCGCGTGCTCACGCTGACGTGGAGGGCGTTCTTCTCCGTGCCCGCAATCAGCGACGCGGCCGACGCGTGGAGGTCGAGGCGGAGGTACTGGCCGTTGTCGTCGGGCACGTTCGAAGAGTTCGCGCGCCTGACCTGCCACCCGTTCACACCGAGCTTCGGCGGCTCGTAGGCGAGCACCCCGAAGTCCGCAGGCAGAGACCCGACCCGGCCGCGGGAGTCCGTCGCTTCACCGGACGCGGTGACCGTGCCCGCCTGGGTGATCTGGACCGGCGCGCCCTCCGCGATGGTCGCGGCCCCGATCTTGAGGCGCTTCTCCGTGATCGTGGACCCGTACACGCCGGCGGCGGTCACGGCGCCCTTGATGAGCGACAGGCCCTGCACGAACGCCCCGATCGCGCTCTTCACGGTCGGGTTGGCGTCGTCCCACAGCACCTGAGACACGGTCGGCTTCACCGACGCCGGGGCCACGAGCGTGAAGGACACCGTGCGGGTGCCGATGACGGTGGCGCCCTGCTTCGTGACGACCGTGATCTGCCCGGTCCCCGAGGCGGCGTTCGGGATCTGGGACAGCAGCGCCAGCGGCGGCGTCCACGACGTCGAGACGCCGGCCCCGGTCGCGATGGTCCCGGTCGATGCACCGAACTTGTAGGAGACGTCATGGGTGAAGCCCGCGCTCGCGCGGAGCAGCTGGATCGTCTTCGCCGTGCCGGCCTCGAGCGCCTGCGGGTTCGCCCACGTCGGCGTCGTCGCACGCGGAATCGTCGCCAGCGGATGGTTGAACGAGATCGTCGGGTTCAGGCCCGATGTCGGGAAGTAGATGCCCGCGGCGACCAGGAGCGGGTTCGAGGTGCCATCGGCGAAGTGCGTGTAGGTGCGGGTCTGCGTCGCGATCAGGTACTCGGTGCCGGGGTACGACGCGTAGCCCTGCCAGTTCACGACGAGGATCCCCGCCATGTACAGCTGGATCTGCGTGTTGAAGTCGGACGACTGCCGGCCGCCGCGCTGTTGCAGGTAGACGTCGACGGTCGCGGTCGTGGTGTTGTTCTCGATCGACTGCGAGTCGGTGACGACGACGTAGAGCTGCTGGTCGCTGATCCAGCCGGAGGCGTACGCGGTGACGGCCATGGCACCTCCCGGGGATGCGTGAGGCCCGCCCCCGCGAACGGGCGACGGGCCTCACTGGATGGATTCAGAGGGCGCGGATCACGGTCCTCATGCCGGACTTCTCCACGACGTGGTTGCCCAGCTGCGCACGGGACACGATCGCCTCGGACACGATGAACTGGCCAGCGGTCCACTGCGACGCCGGGGTGCCGCCCTGGATGATCTGCGCACCCGACGGGGTGATCCGGAAGATCGACGCCGCGTCGAGCGACGCCACGTCAGCGCCCGTCGGGGTGACGACGAAACGTGCAGCCTGGTCGTCCATGCGGGCGTTCGCGTTGTCGGCGCGCTGCTGCGCCACGACCGCTTTCCCGTCCGCGACCGCGGCGGCCGCGGCGGCCTCGGACGCGGACTGCGCGGCATCGTCCAGATCTCCCCGCACGACGTCGAGATCCTGCGCGGTCTGCGTGATCTGCGTCTCCTGGTCGTCCAGCCGGCCAGCCATGAGCACGATCGCGGAGTTCGCCGACAGGTTCAGCTGCTCGCCCACGGACGGGGCGAGAGAATCCGCCTCGACCGTGCCCACGATCAGGCGGTTGCCGTGGAAGGTGCCCGCGATGATGTCGTCGCCGTCGATCCCGAGGATCTCCGCCGTCACCACCGCCGAGGCGCCGGTCTCCCGCCCCAGCTGATCGGAAGCGACCAGGCGCACGTCGACATCGTCTCCGATGGAGCCTATGCGCACGAGCTGCGACCCGGGCCCGGTGAGCGCGGCGCCCTGCCGCACCCACTCTCCCGGCGCGAGGCGGGCCTCGACCCACACCGCCAGAGCCCCGACGGTGCCGCCGCCCGTGTAGGTGCCGTCCCAGCGGGCCACCAGCACCCCCGACCCTGATGTCAGGATCGGTGCGGACGGGGCGCGAGACGCCGTGCCCGGGTCCGCCCCGGTCACCTCCTCCGGGTCGGAGAGGTCGCCGCGGACACCGGCGGCGGTGATCGCGAGCACCCGGTACTCCCGGGCGACCCCCGACGGCACCGACACCGTCACGGACGGGCCAGGGGTGCGCAGGGCGGGGGCGTCACCGGCCCGCCACTCGTACTCCGCTGCCGTGGCTGGTGCGTCGTCGGTGGATTCCGTGACCGGGTCGCAGGCGAGCACGACCGTCGCGATCGGGCCCGCCGGGGTCCAGCCGCCCACGTTCGACACCACGATGAGCCCGGTCGGGGGCTTCGGGACGACCGATGACGGCATGACCGGTGTGACGGGCACCTCGAGCGACGCCGCGGACTTCACCCCCTTCGCGGAGATCGCGACCACGACCACGAGGCGCGCGGTGCCGGGCTCCCACGACGTGATCGTCGCGGTGGTGCCCGTCACGATCGTGTCCAGCGCGAGCGCCCCCGAGGGGAGCCGCGACCACACCTCGTACCCGGTGACGTCGATCTCGGCCCCGTCAGGCGTCGCGGTGACCGGCTGCCAGGACAGGACCACCGTCGATACCGCGGTGCCGTCGTCCCGCCACGCACCCGTGTTCGAGGTGACCATGAGCGCGTCAGGGGCGTCCGGGGCTGCGTCCGGCATTCCCGGCGACGCGGGGAACGCGGCCCCGGACCCGCCGATGACGCCGCCGACGGAGACCTGCCCGAGCCGCTTCTGGGTGCGGGCGGCGAGGGTGCTGATCTTCTCCCCGACGCGCACCTGCACGGTGGCCGGCCCGGTGCCCTGCCGGACCACCATGCCGATGATGCGGCGGGCCTGCTTCCCGCCCCGCGAGCGCGCGGTGACGAGGTCACCGAGGAGGAAGTCCTCGAAGGGGTGCAGGCCGCCCTCGGCGGGAGTCCACTCGTAGGCCTCTTCCCGCTTCACGGTCTGCCCGTCAGCGAGGAGCGTCTGGGCGAGCTTCTGCGACGTCGCCGTGTCCTTCACGCCGGACTGCGTCATCACCGCGGAGCGGCGCCCGAAGCGGGCCTCGGCCGCGGCGTTGCTGACATGCACGCGGCCGGCGTCGGAGAGGCCGAGCACGTGCGTGTACCAGCCCGTGGCGTCGGTCTTCACCGGCACCCGCCCGAACTCGGGCCCGCCGAACACGATCTCCTGGGTGCGGTCGGTGCCGCGGGTGCCGGGCCGGTAGAGGTGCAGGGTGCGGCCTTGGGTGGACCAGTCGCACCATCCCTGCTCGGTCAGCTGTTCGAGCATCCGCGGGTAGAACGTTTCGAGGCGCCAGGCGATGCTGGTGCGGTCGGCCGCTGTCCAGGCGGCGCCTGCGGAGTCCGTGAGCGAGTTGAAGCCGCGCTGCAGCGGGGTGAGCCAGCCGCGGCTCTTGGACTCGTCGATGAAGTACGCCATCGTCTGGCCGGCGTTCGCGAGAGCGCCCTCCCCGTTGATGGTGCGTTCGCCGTCCTTCTCCCACGGGCCCGTGCCGACGTAGGCGCCGGCGAGGAGCCACGGCACGAACTCGGTGCCCGTGTAGGTGACGACCTCCGCCTGGTCCTTCGAGTCGTCGGCGTCTTCCTCGCAGATGAAGAGCTCGTGCTCGGGCAGCGGCTGGTAGCGGCCGCCGTCGACCGCGTACTCGACCCGCACCAGGAACGGCATGGCGGCCGGCACGAACGTGGTCCGGGACACCTTGAACGTGAGTGTCCCGCTCGCGCTGAGGAACGGGGTGTAGCCGATGTCGAGGGTGTCGAGCACCCGCGAGGTCGCGTCGGTGGTGCCGTCGTCCTTCACGAGTCGCAGGCGCAGCTGCAGCACGGTGCCCTCCTCTCAGAGCAGGAACGCGGGCTTGCCGCGCACCTGGATGCCCGCGCCCGTGTTGTACGAGGCCTGGGCCAGGGTGAGGCGCCCCTCGCGGATGGTCGGGTCGGCCGGGGTCGGGTAGCGGGGGGTGATCTCGAACACGCCGCGGGGGCCGCCGAAGTCGATCAGGCCGGAGACCTCGTCCCCGCCCGACCACGTGTCGGAGGGGGTGAGCCATGCCCGCCCCGTGCTCGCCTCGAACCGCAGATACTCGCCCGAGGGAATCGTGCCCGCGAGAGCGACGAACGCCCCTGAAGTGTCGAGCACCTGCGGATCCTGCAGCGGTCCCTTCAGCCGCACCACGGCATCCTGCACCGGGGCCGACAGACCAGGGAACACGGCCAGGTGCGCGCCGGCCGGTGCCGCCGGCACGAGCTCGGTAGTGACCTCGTCGCCGCGCCAGCACCCTTCCTGGATCTCGACCAGGAACGAATGCGAGTAGAGGTCGACCCGCGGGAAGTGCTGCTCGACCGTCGACGAGGCCAGCTTCCCGACCGCATACCGGTCAGGGGCGGTCACCTCGCGCACGATCAGCGTCTGCTCTGAGAACAGGCCCAGCAGGGTCGAGAGGTTCGCGTGCGGGGTGCGCACGGTGAACTTCCACGACACGGGGCCGCGAGTAGACGGGGCGGCGGTCACACCGTCGCGCCCCGACTGCTCGGACCTCGTCATCTTCTGCTGCAGCGATGACAGCGGCACCGAGGGGGCCAGCATCTCCCACCCGAGTGACGGATTCGAGAGAGGGATCCCGTTGATGGAGTACATCAGGCTCCCTTCTCCTGCGCGTGCTCCCAGGCGTCATCGAACGGGTCACGGACGACTGGGTTCACGATCGTCATGTTCCAGTTCGTCGTCGGCCCGGCCTCGTCCGAGGTGTAGGCCGGCATTCGAGCGGAGCCGACGGTGCCGCCCTGATCGAAGCCCCGCACACCCCGCAGCGCAGAGGCCGGGATCATGGGGAACCCGATCCTGCGCGCTGTCTCCATGAGGAGCATCGCGTTCCGTGCGCGGGACGCCTTCGGGGAGATGTACGTCTCCCAGTCGACGCCGAGCTCCTTCTCGCCGAAGATGTGCAGCTTGCCGTCGACGCCCATCTTCGGGATGCCGCCCATCACGCCCCGGTAGATCCCGGACGGCATGCCGCCCTGCGCGAAGTGCTGCCCCTGTGCGGTGTCGAGGCCGCCTTGGTGGCGGAGCAGCGCCGCGGTGTCGGACGAGACGCTCATGTACACCGTACGCGGACGCGCGAGGTAGCTGAGCGCTGACTCGGTCGCGTCGATCCCAACCGCCGAGACGGAAAACGTCCCATCGGGGAGATGGGTGACCGTGAAACCGAGCCCTTCGAGGCGCTTGAGGATCTCCGGGCTTTCGGGCTCGTCGATCGTAACCGTCTTGTCCGGCGTCTGATCGATCTGCATAGCGAGCTCGAGCAACTGCTGCTCGGTCTCCGAGATCGTGTTGTTGTCGCTCAGAAGGAAGGCGACGATCTCGGGTACCGAATCCATCGTTCCGATGAGCCCCGCGATCTGCTCCTCGGTCAGGCCAGCTTCGGACATGGTCTGACGCAGGGACTCGACATAGCCGTTCCCAGCCGCCGTCGCAGCTTCCACCGCGCTTGCGACGTCGCCGGTTGCCAACGCGGTGTCGGAGGCTGCCCGAATCGCTTCGAGCATTGCGTCTCTCGACCGCTCCATCGTGAGGGAGAAGGACTGACCTGCGCGTGTTTCGGTATCGATCGCGCCGGCAACGTTGAGGGTGGAAGCCCAGAGCGAGTTCCCTGCCTCGTCAGTCTGCGCGAGCCCTTCCTTGAGGTCGAGCGTGACTTCGTTCAGTCGCCGTTGCGCCTGCTCGGCCGATAGGGTGCCACC
>CALMSE010000305.1 GCA_937872275.1 uncultured Leucobacter sp.
CGAGCCGCAGGGTCCTGCCGAGCCGGGCGAACCGGACGCCCCGGGCGCCTGAGTGCCGAGCACTCCGCCCGAGGGCGAGCCGGCACCCGCCGACGGGCTGCTCCCGGCGAGCGCCGCCGAAGATGCCGGCGGGCGCGACTTCGGCGTCTACGTGCACGTGCCCTACTGCCGGGTGCGCTGCGGCTACTGCGACTTCAACACCTACACCGCGAGCGAACTCGGCGGCGGCGCGAGCCAGGCGGGCTACGCGGCGCAGCTGCGGCGGGAGCTGGCCTTCGGCGCGGGTGCGCTGCGGCGCTCGGGGGTGGCGGATCGCCCGGCCTCGACGGTCTTCTTCGGCGGCGGCACGCCGACGCTGCTGCCCGCCTCCGACCTCGCCGCGATGCTGGCCGGCGTGCGCGAGGAGTGGGGCATCGCCCCGGGCGCCGAGGTGACGACGGAGGCGAATCCCGACTCGGTCGACGCGGACTACCTGGCGGCGCTCGCGGCGGCGGGCTTCACACGGGTGAGCTTCGGCATGCAGTCGGCGGTGCCGCAGGTGCTCGCGACCCTCGACCGCACCCATGCGCCCGAACGCGTGCCGCTCGTCGTGCGCTGGGCGCGCGAGGCCGGGCTGCAGGTGAGCCTCGACCTCATCTACGGCACGCCGGGGGAGTCGCTCGGCGACTGGCGGCGTTCGCTCGACGCGGCGCTCTCCTGCGAGCCCGACCATCTCTCCGCCTACGCGCTCATCGTGGAACCCGGCACGAGGCTCGCCGCCCGCATCCGGCGCGGCGAGGTGGCCGAGCCCGACGACGACCTGCACGCGGAGATGTACGAGGAGGCCGACGCCGCGCTCGCCGCCGCGGGTTTCGACTGGTACGAGATCAGCAACTGGTCGCGCTCGCCCGGCACCCGCTCGCGGCACAACCTCGCCTACTGGCGCGGCGCCGACTGGTGGGGGGCGGGACCCGGCGCGCACAGCCACGTCGGCGGCGTGCGATGGTGGAACGTGAAGCACCCCAGGGCGTACGCCGACCGCATCGACGCGGGGCTCTCCCCGGCGCTCGCGCGCGAGCTGCTCGATGCGGAGACCCGCCGCGTCGAGCGGGTGCTGCTCGAGACGCGCATCTCCGAGGGGCTTCCCGCGGGGGTGCTCGCGGAGCGCGAGCGGCGGGCGATCCCGGGGCTCATCGCGGACGGTCTGATCGACGGGCGCGCGGCGATCCCGATCGCCGGCCGCGAGCCGCGCATCGTGCCGACCCTGCGCGGGCGGCTGCTCGCCGACACGGTGGTGCACCGACTGCTCGGCTGATCCGCCCCCGCGCTGCATCCGACCCGCGGCGCGCTGCGGTAGACTGGCACTCGATAGCCCTGAGTGCCAGTGGGAGGTGCGGCATGTCCACGGATCGCGTGAGCGAGCGCGGGCTCGAAGTGCTGCGCGCGATCGTGAGCGACTACGTGGCCTCGAACGAGCCCGTGGGCAGCAAGGCGATCGTCGAGCGGCACCGATTCGGCGTCTCGGCGGCGACGATCCGCAACGACATGGCGCTGCTCGAGGAGGAGGAGCTGATCGTCGCTCCCCACACCTCCTCCGGGCGGGTGCCCACCGACAAGGGCTACCGCCTCTACGTCGACACGCTCGCGAAGATCCGCCCGCTCTCGAGCGCGCAGCGATCCGCCATCGAACGATTCCTGGGCGAGTCGAGCGACCTCGACGACGTCCTCGGCCGCACGGTGCGGCTGCTGGCGCAGCTCACGAACCAGGTGGCGGTGGTGCAGTACCCCTCGCTCGCGCGCACCCAGGTGCGCCACATCGAGCTCGTCGCCGTGGGCGAGGACCGGGTGCTGTGCGTGCTCATCCTCGGCACGGGGGTCGTGGAGCAGCAGGTGGCGAGCCTTCCCGCGGCGCGCGTCACCGAGGCGTGGGTGCACGGGCTGCGGGATCGCCTGGCCGAGGGCGTCGTGGGCGCCGGTCTGGAGGACGCCGTGGTGCGCGTCCAGGAGCTGAAGGACACGGTCGACGAATGGGCATCCGCAGGTGAGGCCGTGCTCGTCGGCCGCGTGCTCGACGTCGTGCTGGCGCAGCTGCAGGCGAACCGCAGCGAGCGGATCACGATCGCCGGCACCGCCAACCTCTCGCGGCCGATGGACTTCGCGAGCAGCCTGCCGGCCGTGCTCGAGGCGATCGAGGAGCAGGTGACCATCCTGCGACTCCTCGGCGAGCTGGCGCGCGACGGGCGCGACGTCTCGGCCTCGATCGGGCGTGAGAACGAGCCCTACGGCATCTCCGGCGCCTCGGTCATCGCCTCCAGCTACGAGAGCGGCGGCAGCGCGCCGAGCAGGCTCGGGGTGCTCGGGCCCACGCGCATGGACTACGCCTCGAACATCGCCGCCGTGCGGGCGGTCGCGAGTTATCTCAGCCGCGTGCTGGGCGAGGAATGACCGAGAGTTTTCACCGAAACGACGAGAGGCGGCCCGAGTGGCGGACCACTACGAGACCCTCGGGGTGTCGCGCGACGCGACGTCCGATGAGATCAAGAAGGCCTACCGCAGGCTGGCACGGGAACTGCACCCCGACGTGAACCCCAGCGAGGAGGCGGCGGAGCGCTTCAAGGACGTGACCCATGCCTACGACGTGCTGAGCGACCCGAACGAGCGGCAGCGCTACGACCTCGGCGGCGGACCGGGAGGGGCGGGCGGCTTCGGCGACATCTTCGAGACCTTCTTCGGCGGCTTCGGCGGGGCGCAGCGGGGCCCGCGGTCCCGCGCCGAGCGCGGCGACGACGCCATGATCCGCGTCGACGTCGAGCTTCGCGACGTGATCTTCGGGGCGAAGCGCGAGGTGACGATCAACACGGCGGTGCTCTGCGGCACCTGCCAGGGATCCTGCTGCCAGCCGGGCACGACGCCCGTCGTGTGCGACGTCTGCCGCGGCACCGGGCAGGTGCAGCGCCAGGTGCGCTCGCTCTTCGGCAACGTGGTGACGGCCCACCCCTGCGGCAGCTGCCACGGCTACGGCAGCGTGATCGAGCACCCCTGCGTCGA
>CALMSE010000306.1 GCA_937872275.1 uncultured Leucobacter sp.
GCGCATTCGGCGCGATGCGACCGGGCGATCGACGCTCCAAGAGTTCGAGCTGATGCGCACCGGGCGCGAGAACTGCGCACCGCGTGTCATCGCGGTGACGCACCCCTCCCGACCCGAGGACTTGCAGCCGATCCTTGAGCTTGCTGTCGTTGCCGAGTTCCCGAGCCAGGACCTGAAGGCCCTGCAGTCGACATTGAACCACCCGGTCGAAGAGCGAAAGATCTCGGCGACTGCCGTGCTCGACTTCACGTATGCGTCGAGACGCGCAATCGCTGCACAGGTCGATGCAGTGCAGGCAGAAACGGCCCCACCAAATGAGGCGGGGCCTCACCCATCTTTGTTCTCGACGACGAACGGTCGTGCCCCGGAGAGGAATCGAACCTCCGACACCTTCTTTAGGAGAGAAGTGCTCTATCCACTGAGCTACCGGGGCGGGCCGGAGTCGAGTCTAGCGAACCCGGCTCGGGAGACGAAAAAGGCGCCGCCCCCGCGACGCCCCTCTCGAAGAATCCAGGATCAGCCGATGCGCACCACGGCGGAGGGCATGCCCGAGATCGTGCCGAACGCGGTGGCGACCACCGTGCTGCCGCCGAAGCCGCCGTGCACGGCGAGGCCGTTGCCCGCGTAGATCGCCACGTGGGCACCCGGCCAGATGAGGATGTCGCCGGGGGCGTAGGAGCCGTCGGTCACGAGCGTGCCGTAGCGGGCGTACTCGCCGACCGAAGTGCCGAGATCGCCGACCGAGAAGCCGACGGCGCGCAGCGAGTTCTCGACCAGCGCGGTGCAGTCCTGCGCCCAGCCGAGCTGGGCCATGGCCGCGTCGAGCAGGCCCTGCGCACCGGCGCCGGCCGGAAGCTCGGCACGGGCCGCGCTCGCCTGCTGGCTGGCCTCGGTCTGCTGACGCTCGGCGGCAGCCGCGGCGTCGGCCTCGGCGCGCTGCTGGCGATCGATCTCGGCGGAGTCGATCTCGGCGGTGGGGCCCTCGATCGCGAGCGCCGTATCCGCGACCTCCGCGGTCACGAGCTGCTGGGCGGCCGCACCGTCGGGCTGGCCCTCGACCTCGACCGTGGCGTATGCCGGGAGCGCGAAGACGCCGACCATGCCGAGGCTGAGCGCGCCGGCCGCAGCCATGCGAGCGAAGCGCCTCGCCGAGGTCTTGCGAGAGGAGGGAGCCGCCATGGCCACTACCTCAGTTCCGGGAGTATGAACTTTGCCGGGGGTCTGAGTCACGAGTCAATCTGCCTAACGTTGCCTTGTGGTGGTTGCTACGGCCCTTCCGGGCCAAAACTTTGTCAAGCCTAACCCAAGATCACGAAATTGTCACACT
>CALMSE010000307.1 GCA_937872275.1 uncultured Leucobacter sp.
CAAAGTGAACCCGAGAACCGGGGAAATCATGAGTTGACAACTATAGGAGCATCAATGCTCATGCTCTTCCGCGTGTACCGTGGATTCCAGCGCTACGACGGGTTGCATCCGACGCCCTGACGCGAATGGAAGGAGCGCCTGTGCCGGCATCGATCCCCGCCCCTGCGAGCGAGGAGGCCCTCGTACTGGTGCGCCGCGAAGGCGCCGTCACCCGGGTCACGCTGAACCGGCCGCGCGCCATCAACGCCTTCAACCTCGAGATGGCCCAGGCGGTGCGCGCGGCGCTCGCCGAGACCGTGCAGGACGGCACTCGGGCGGTGCTGCTGGACGGAGCGGGGGATCGCGGCTTCTGCGGCGGCGGTGACGTGAAGGCGCTGTCCTCCGGCGGCGTCGAAGCGGGCATCGAGTTCCTCAGACGGGAGTACCAGGCCGACTACGCGGTCGGCGCCTCGCCGGTGCCCGTGGTCGGGATCATGCACGGCATCACCATGGGCGGCGGCATCGGCCTGACCGGGCACGCCGCGGTGCGGGTGGTCACCGAGCGGAGCGAGCTCGCCATGCCCGAGGTGCGCATCGGCATCGTGCCCGATGTGGGCGGTCATCTGCTGCTCGCCCGCGCGCCCGGCCGCCTGGGGGAGCTGCTCGCGATCACCGCGGGCAGCCTGACCGCCGGCGACGCGATCGCGCTGGGCTTCGCCGACCGCTTCGTACCCTCGGAGCGGCTGCCCGAGCTGGCGAAGCGCCTCATCGCGGGGGAGGCGCCCGCGGAGGCGGTGGACGCCGTGGCCGATGCGGCTCCCGAGGCGCCGCTGCTCGCCGCGGGCGAGTGGTTCGACCCGATCGCGGAGGCGGCGCTCAGCGACGCCGAGGCCGTGACGGCGGATCCCGCGGGCGCCGCCCGGCGGCTGATCCGGGGGCTCGAGGCCGCGGTCTCCGCCCCGGCGCGTGCCACGGCGGAGACGGCGCGCCGTATGAACCCCGTCTCGATCGCGGTGACCCTCGCGCAGCTCGCCCGCACCCGCCTGCTCGGCCTCGATCTCGCGTCGGTGCTCGCCGACGACCTGCGGGTGCTCGGCCGCATGATCGGGCGGCCGAACTTCGCCGAGGGCGTGCGAGCGCAGCTCATCGACAAGGACGGCGCGCCCCGCTGGAACCCCTCGCGGGTCGAAGACCTCGACCCCGCCGAGCTCGCCGCGATCCTCGATCCGGCGTATCTCCCCGGCGAGACCCCGCTCGAACTCGGCTGAGGGCGAGGCGCTCCCTCCCGAGCTTCCGCCGCCTCGCCGGGCGGGCGCGATCGGGTCGCGCGAGCGCTCGACCCTGGTCCCTCCGAGTACGAGGGAACGACCACGATCGAGCTCTCAGAGCTACGCCTCCGGGTCGTCGATGCAGAACTCGTTGCCGTCGGGATCGGCGAAGGTGTCCCAGAGGTATCCCTCCTCGCCGCGCCGGCCGAGATGGGTCGCGCCGGCCGCGACCCAGGCCGCGACGAGCTGTTCGCGGTCGTCCCCCGGGTCGCGGGTGAGGTCGAGGTGCAGCCGGTTCTTGCCGGGGCTCGGGTCGTCGACCTTCTGGAAGCCGAGCGCGACGCCCGAGTCCGGGATGCTCACGACGCAGTACCACCCGTCCATGTCGACGGTGATCTCGCCGCCGAGCCGCTCGGCCCACCAGGCGGCGAGGCCTCTCGCGTCCCGCGTGTCGACGGTCACCATTCCTATGCGGATCATCTTCGCTCCGTTCGTTGCCCGGCGGGCTTCCCACGCTACCCGGGGAACGCGGGGAGGCCAAGGGGCGGTTCGGGTGCCGTCCCCTATGCTGAAGCCGTGAATCGCGGCGAAGCGCCTCGATCGGGAAGCAATGAGGGGGATCAGTGGACCTGGTGAACCGCGACGAGGCCTGGGCGGCCCTGCACCGGCCCGACACGAGTGCGCAGGATCTCGCCGCGATCGGCGGCGCCTACCCCGAGTTCGCCGCGACGGTGGCGGACCACCCGAACGCCTATCCGGGGCTGCGCGAGTGGGCTGCGGGCCTCCAGGCGCCGGTGGTCGCGGCCGCGGCGGCGGTCGGGATCCCCGGCCCTGCGCCCGTCGCGACTCCGGCGGCCGAGCCGCCCCGCATGCCGGGCGCGGTCCGCTCGCTCTGGATCGCGGGGTTCGTGCTCTTCCTGCTGGCCACGGCGCCCTTCTGGCTGTTCATGGCGAGGTGGGATTCCTCGACCCTGGCGATGCGCGTCGTCCCCTGGGGCGAGGTGCTCGCCTTCGCCCTGCTGGCGGTCGCCGCGTTCCTCTCGCGCGTCGCGGTGGCGAGGCGGGTCGTCGCCGGATCGCTCTTCCTGGTGCTCATGCTCGTCGCGACGGGCCTGCCGCTCTTCTTCGGAAGCATGGGCTCCCTGCTGCTGAGCCAGACGCTGATGGTGCCGGGCTTCATCGCCTGGGCGCTGGCCTGGCCGATCCGCGGCGCGGGATGGGCCGGGATCGCCTTCCTGGTGCCCGCGGCCCTTGCGGGGTTCTCGGTCATCTGGTACGTCTGGGTCGCCGGGTTCATGCTGCTCGTCGCGGGGGTGCTCTGCGCGGTGCTCTGGAGCCGCGGTGCGACGAGGCGAGCCGCGGCTCGGGCGGCACGAGCGGGGGAGGCGTCCACCGGCGCGGCCCCCGGCATCACCGTGGTGACGATCCCGGGCGGCTCCGGGGCCCCCGACACGGTGCTGACCCTGCAAGGGATCGCCGGCGCACCGTCGCAGCGCACGAGCACCCTCGCCGTGGTCGCGTTCATCATGGCCTTCGCGATGAGCCTGGTCGGGGCGATCCTCGGGCACGTGGCGCTGTCGGGCATCCGCCGCACCGGGGAGGGCGGTCGCGGCCTCGCGCTCGCAGCCGTCATCATCGGCTGGTGCGTGACCGCTCTCTGGGTCGCCGGAGCGATCGTCTACGTCGTGCTGATCGCCAGCCTCTTCCGCTGAGCCGCGTCAGCGGGTGTGCGCGAGCAGCGCGCGATGGAATGCGGGGTCGCCCGAGAGCTCGGGGTGGAACGAGATGCCCGTGACGCGGCCGAGCCGGGCCGGGCGGCCGGGCTCCCCGGCCGCCGCCGGATCCGCCGCCGTCGCTCCGAGCACGTGACCGTCGTGGGCGACGATCGTCCGGGCGCCCGGGCCGAGCGAGGCGATCTCGGGGGCGCGGATCAGTGCGCCGCGCACCGCGCCGCCCTCCCCGAGTCCCTCCACGCCGGCGGCCTCGACCGCGAACTCCGCCTCGGCCGAGACGAGCTGCGCGCCGAAGGCGTTGCGCCGCACCGCGACGTCGAGGAGCCCGAGCGAGCCCTGACCGGGGGCCGGGTCGAGCACCTCTCGGGCCAGCAGGATGAGCCCCGCGCAGGTGCCGAGCACCGGCATGCCGCCCTCGATCGCGGCGCGCAGGGGCTCTCCGAGATCCAGCAGCCGCAGCAGGCGGTCCTGGGTGCTCGACTCGCCGCCCGGCAGCACGATCGCGTCGAGCCGGGCGCCCTCGGGGCCGACGAGATCCCGCTCCCGGCGCACCAGCACCACCTCGGCCCCGAGCTCCTCGAGCATGCGCGCGTGCTCGGCGACCCCGCCCTGCAGGGCGAGCACGCCCGCGCGGGGCGTCGATCCGCTCATGGGGCGACGCTCCGACGCCGCTCGGCGCCGCCCCGCCCGCGAGCAGCCTCGACCCGCTCCCGAGCAGCCTCGCCCCGTCCCCGCGAGAGACTGCGAACAGCGCGAGGGGAGAAAGAAGATCCCGGATCTATCGTCGTCGCTCGCACTTTTCGTATCCGTTCGGCGGGGAATGAAGAAAGGGAAGGGTGAAGGGGGCGGTGCCGCGCGGGAACGGCGCGGGGAAATGCCGGGGAAAGGGGAGTGCCGGGACTACCAGCCGCGCTCGGCGAGGCGGTGGGGGGCCGGCAGATCAGCCACGTTGATGCCGACCATGGCCTCGCCGAGGCCGCGCGAGGCGTCGGCGATCGCCTTCGGATCGTCGTAGCGCGCCGTGGCCTTCACGATCGCGGCCGCACGGGCCTCCGGGTTGCCCGACTTGAAGATGCCCGAGCCGACGAACACGCCGTCGGCGCCGAGCTGCATCATCATCGCGGCATCAGCAGGGGTGGCCACGCCGCCGGCCGTGAAGAGCACCACCGGCAGCGTGCCGGTGCGGGCCACCTCGAGCACGAGGTCGTAGGATGCCTGCAGCTCCTTCGCGGCGACGTAGAGCTCGTCGTCGTTCAGGGCCCCGAGGCGCGCGATCTCGCCCTTGATCGTGCGGATGTGCTTGGTCGCCTCCGAGACATCGCCGGTTCCGGCCTCGCCCTTCGAACGGATCATCGCCGCGCCCTCGGTGATGCGTCGGAGCGCCTCGCCCAGGTTCGTCGCACCGCAGACGAAGGGCACGGTGAAGCCCCGCTTGTCGATGTGGTTCACGTAGTCGGCGGGCGAGAGCACCTCGCTCTCGTCGATGTAGTCGACCTCGAGCGCCTCGAGCACCTGCGCCTCGACGAAGTGGCCGATGCGGGCCTTCGCCATGACCGGGATCGAGACCGCCGCCTTGATGCCGTCGATGAGGTCGGGGTCGCTCATGCGGGCGACGCCGCCCTGCGCCCGGATGTCGGCCGGCACGCGCTCGAGCGCCATGACGGCGACGGCGCCCGCGTCTTCGGCGATGCGGGCCTGCTCGGGCGTGACGACGTCCATGATGACGCCGCCCTTCAGCATGTCGGCGAGGCCGCGCTTGACGAGCGGGGATCCGGTGACGGGCGTGTGCGATGCGGTGTTCTCAGTCATGGTCTCCAGCCTCGCGGACCCTCGTGGTTCGCTGCAAGATCCAAAATCATCGACTTGAGATGGACCAAGCGGATCGACGGTGACAGACTGGAGCCATGCGCGCACCCGCCCACCGCACGCCCGCCGAGCTGCCCATCGCGCTCGACCGCGCCGCCGAGGCCCCGCTGCCGGTGCAGCTCGCGG
>CALMSE010000308.1 GCA_937872275.1 uncultured Leucobacter sp.
GGCACCGCCGCCCTCGCCCTGAGCTGGGCGCTCGTGCGCGGGCGCCCCGGCGGTCAGCCCTCCGGCGCCGAGTCGCGCATCGCGGCCCAGAGATCCGGGTGATCGACGAACACCCCGCGCACCCCGCTCGCGAGGATGCGCGCCCATTCGGCGCGCCAGTCGCCGAAGGCCCGGGGATCCGCCCCCGACCGGTGCTCGGGCTCGAGGAAGCGGTTCTCGGGCCGCAGCGTCCAGGTGTAGGCGGCGAGCCCGCGGGCAGCCGCGCGTTCGACGACCGAGGGGTCTCGGAGCAGATCGCGCTTGGCGAGGCTGATGCCGTCGACCCGCCCCGCGAGGGCGTCGAGGCCGGCGTCGCCGCGGTACCAGTCGTACGGCCGGGCATCCGCGCCCGCGCGCGCGAGCTCGTCGGCGGGCGCCCCCTCGCTCTCCAGCAGGAACACGAACTCGGCGTCGACGCCCGCGCCCCGCAGCCGGTCGAGGGGGGCGAGCTCGAAGCTCTCGATGATCAGCCGTCCCGGCCGGCCGGCCGGATCCGTCCAGCCGCGGCGGTCGAGCTCGGCGAGCAGCAGCCCGGCGAGGTCGTGCCCGCGCTCCCCCAGGAAGTGCGCGTGCTTCAGCTCGATCACGAGCGAGATCCCGCGCTCCTCGGCCTCCACGAGCGCGAGGAGATCGCCGAGGCGCAGGATCGGCTCCTCCCCGTCGTGCGCGGCGCTCCCGGGGCGCAGCTCGGGCAGCCGCTCCCGGCAGCGCAGGGTCGCGAGCTCCGCCCAGTCGAGGTCCTCCGCGAACCAGCCGTCGACGCGGACGCCGTCGACGGTCTTCACGGTGCGGCGACCCGCGAACTCCGGGCGGTCCGCGATGTCCGTGGTACCCGAGATCTCGTTCTCGTGCCGCAGCACCAGCGCCCCGTCGCGACTCACCACCACGTCGGGCTCCACGGCGTCAGCGCCCTGGGCGAAGGCCAGCCGGTACGAGGAGGCCGTGTGCTCCGGCAGGTGGCCCGGGGCGCCGCGGTGCCCGATCACGAGCACCCCGTGCTCTCCCCCGTGTTCGCCGCCGGCGGATGCGATTCTCGGCACATACGCACCATACCCCGTTAGGGTGGGAGCACGTACTCGCCCCGTGCAAGGAGCCCGAACGCATGAGCAACCCCGCCATCAGCAGCAATCCCGCGTTCAGCGGGAAGACTCTCACCGCCGAGGAGCTGAACCGCATCTACAATCAGCCCGCGGCCGATCTGCAGCGCCCGGGAGTGGATCGGCCCGCCGAGCCGCAGGCCGCGCCGCTGCCGCCCGAGGCCGGCAGCGCACGCCCCATGACCTACGAGAACACGATCTCGAAGACGGTGCTGCTCTTCGTCATCCTGCTCGCGGGCGGGGCGGTCGGCTGGTTCTTCCCGCTGCTCATGATCCCGGCCGCCATCATCGGCCTCGTGCTCGGCCTCGTCAACGCCTTCAAGAAGCAGCCGAGCGTGCCGCTCATCGTGCTCTACGCCGCCTTCCAGGGCGTCTTCCTCGGCGGCATCTCGATGTTCTTCGAGTCGCAGTGGTCGGGCATCGTCATGCAGGCGATCATCGGCACCCTGTGCGTGTTCGGCGTGACCCTGCTGCTCTTCCGCAGCGGCAAGGTGCGCACGAGCCCCCGCATGAACAAGATCTTCATGATCGCGATCTTCGGCTACCTGGCGTTCTCCGTCGTCAACCTCGTGCTCATGCTCACCGGCCTCAACACGAACCCCTGGGGCATGCGATCGGGGTGGATCGGCATCGCGATCGGCGTGCTCGCCGTGCTGCTCGCCGCCTACTCGCTCGTCATGGACTTCGAGGCGATCCAGAACGGCGTGAAGAACCGCGTGCCCGAGAAGTGGGCCTGGTCGGCGGCGTTCGGCCTCATGGTCACGCTGATCTGGCTGTACATCGAGATCCTGCGGATCCTCGCGATCTTCCGCAATTAGTCGCGCCTGGCGGACATGGGGACGGGGAGGGCGCGAGCGCCCTCCCCGTCCCCATGTCCGCGTCCGCGCCTAGACGATCTCCGCGAGCGCCCCCGTCAGCCGGTCGATGTCGGCCTCGGAGTTGTAGTGCGCGATGCCGATCCGCACCGTCTCGCGCGGGGCGCGCAGCCACGGCTGCAGCGACATGGCGTACCAGCTGTCGTGGTTCCACACGCCCACGCCGCGCTCGGCGAGGCGCCGGGCGACCTCCACGGCGGGCGTTCCCGGGACGTCGACCAGGAAGGTCGGCACACGGTGCTCGAGGCTCGCGCCGAACACCGTCACCTGCTCGGGGAGCTGCGCGAGCATCCGCTCGGCCAGACGCTCCTCGTGCGCGTGGATCGCCGACAGGCCGCCGATGGACGCCAGGTACTGGAAGGTCGTGTTGAGACCCGCGAGCAGCTCGTACGGCTGGGTGCCGGTCTCGAACCTCGAGCCCAGCGGGTAGTCCTCTCGGGGGCCCACCTTGTAGGCGTCCC
Organism: uncultured Leucobacter sp.; assembly: GCA_937872275.1. Lineage (GTDB taxonomy): Bacteria > Actinomycetota > Actinomycetes > Actinomycetales > Microbacteriaceae > Leucobacter. The sequence goes on from CALMSE010000308.1 coordinate 2,473, forward strand.
AGCCGCCGGCGATCTCGGGGTTCACGTGCGCCATGCCCAGGTGCGGTCCCGCGAACTTGTACGGCGAGCAGAGCAGCACGTCGGCCCCGATCCCCCGGGCGCTGATCGCCCGGTGCGCGGCGTAGTGAACGGCGTCGACCCAGGCGATCGCACCGACCGAGTGGGCGAGATCGACGAGCTCCTTGGCGGGGGCGATCGTGCCGACGGAGTTGGCCGCCCACGGGAAGGCGATCACCCGGGTGCGGTCGGTGACGAGGCTCCGCACGCTGTCGAGGTCGAGGCGCAGATCGTCCGTGAGCCCGGCGGTCTTGACCACGAGGCCGCGATCCTTCGCGAGCTCCCGCCACGGCGCGACGTTCCCGTCGTGGTCGAGCGCGGTGACGATGATCTCGTCCCCCTCGGCGAAGCCGCGCGCCGCGGCCCGGGTCAACGCGAAGTTGATCGTCGTCATGTTCGGCCCGAGGACGATGTTCTCGGCCTCGCCGCCCATGAACTCGGCCGCGCGCTCCCGCGCCTCGGCCTGAATGCGCATCACCCGCTGCGAGGTCGGGTAGAAGCCGCCCAGGTTCGCGCTCGCGTAGCGCGTCGCCTCGGCGATCGCGTCGGCGACCTCGTCGGGCACGAGGCTCCCTCCCGGGGCGTCGAGGAAGGCGAAGTCCCCCTCGCGCAGCACCGCGAACCGCGATCTCACCGCCTCGACATCGAAACCACCAGCTGTTGCTGACATCGTCACTCTCCTATTCACTTGTTCGCTATCTGACACGCTCATATCGCCGGCGCCGGCGCGTCGGACGACCGCCGCAGCTCGCCGACCACCTTCGCCCGGATCCTGGTCATCGCGCCGTCGACGTAGGCGACCGGGATCTCCTCGAGCTCGACGACGCGCACGCTCTCGGGGTCGGCGCCCTGCGCGACCGCCTCGTCCGTCGCGATCCTCACCGCGTCGGCGAGCAGCTCCTCCCGGCTGCGGTCGAGCGCCTGCACCGCGTCGAACTCGCCGCTGACCTGGGCGATCGCCGCCCCGACCGCGTTCGCGATCTCGAAGTGCGGGGGCCGGATCACCCGCGCCGCGCCGGCGAGCTCACCCGGGACGAGGATGCTGCCGCCGCCGACCACGATCACCGGCTGGTCCTCGCGCGAGGTGCGCATGCGGTCGAGCGCATCCTCGACCATCGCCCGCATCGACGCGATGCCGCGCGACACCAGCCGCGGATCCAGCCCCGCGACCGCGGCCGGGTCGCCGATCTCGGCCATGCCGCCCGCGACGGCGAGGTCGGTCGCCGTGAGAGTGCCGCCGCCGAACACCAGCGCCTCCGAGGCGATCCGGTAGCCGACGCTGTCCGGGCCGATCGCGGGCTCCTCGCCGCGGACGAGGCTGCCGCCGCCCAGCCCGAACGACAGCAGATCGGGCATGCGGAAGTTCGTGCGCACCTCGGCGAAGGTCGCCGCCACGGCCGAGGCCCGCGGGAAGCCGCCGGCGATGGCTCCGATGTCGGCGGTCGTGCCGCCGACGTCGAGCACCAGCGCGTCCTGCACGCCCGAGAGGAACGCCGCGCCGCGCATGCTGTTCGTCGGCCCGCTCGCGAAGGTGAGCACGGGGAACCGCTCCGCCACCTCGGCGCCGATGAGCGTGCCGTCGTTCTGCGTGATGTACATGGCGGCGCCCGGGGCGTGCCGCGCCACGCCTCCCCGGAAGGCCTCGACGACCTTCCGCGCAAAGGGACGCAGCGAGGCGTTCAACGCCGCGGCGTTCTCCCGCTCGAGGAGCCCGAGCCCGCCGATGTCGCCCGAGGCGACCACGTCGAGCTGCGGGAACTCCCCCTCGATCAGGGAGACCACCTGCCGCTCCTGCTCGGGATAGGCCGGCGAGAAGACCGCGGACACGGCCACCGCCTCCACGCCCTCCTCCGCCCAGCGGGACACGGTGCTCAGGATCTCGGCCGGGTCCACCTCGGAGATGGTGCGCCCGTCGAACTCCCGGCCGCCGTGCACGATCGCCGAGACCCCGCCGATGGCCGAGCGGAGATCCTCCGGCCAGTCCTCGAACGGCGGCACCGAGGCCGTCGCGGGAAGGCCGAGTCGCAGCACGGCGGTCTTCGCCAGGCGCCGCCGCTCGATCACGGCGTTGGTGAACTGGGTGGTGCCGATCATCACGGCCTCCACCTGCGCGGGCGCCACCCCGCTCTCGGCGATCACCGCCCCGATCGCGTCCACCACGCCGGTGAGCACGTCCTCGCTCGTGGGGCGCTTCACCGCGCCGAGAACGCGATCCCCGTCCATCACCGCGGCGTCGGTGTTCGTCCCGCCGACGTCGATGCCCACCCGGATCATGCCAACTCCTTCACGAGATCGCCGACTGCGGCGGCCCCCTCCAGGGGCGTGTATGCGATGTCCGGGTAGCCGAACGACTCCGGCCCCACGATCTCGAGGGCCTCCGGCGTGATGAGCAGCTCGCTGGCCCTGAGGCCGAGCACGCTCACCCGGTAGCCGTAGCGGAGCATCTCGGTCGTGATCGGGGTCGCATCCTCCTGATTGACGATGCAGACCAGGTCGGGCACCGTCGCGACGACCTCGCCGTCGCGCCAGGCGATCAGGTTCTCGTTCTGGAACGACACCTCGAGCGAGGATCCCGCGTCGTCGCCGGAGCCCTCGATGCGGACGGTGCCGAGGTTCCAGCCGCCCTCGGTGCGGCGCTCGACATCGACGACCTTGCCCTCGAAGAGGCGCACGGCCCCGGTCGACTCGATGATCGCGTCGACCGGCGCCACCCGGTGCTCGGCGCGGGCGCTCAGCACGCGGCGCCCGAGGTCGATGGCGAGGGAGAGGGTCCGCGGCACCACGTAGCGCTTCAGCGTCGCGCCGTCCATGACGGCGACGGCCATGCCGGCGAAGCCTCCCATCTGCACGACCGAGCTCCGGGAGAGCCGCTCGAGCCAGTGGAAGTCCACTCCGCTCGGGAAGACGATCCGGTTGCCCTTCTCGTCGGCCACGGCCGCGGGGTAGCAGCTCACGCCGTAGATCAGGAAGGTCAGCCGGGGCAGCGTCGGGAACGCCCGACCCATGCCGTCCCCGTCGATGACCGGGATGCCGAGGTTCGCGGCGACGATCATCGGCTCGATGGAGTTGCCCCCGCCGATCTCCGCGGGGACGACCGCGTCGATCCTGCGCCCGATCTGCGCCTCGAGGGCGCGCACCGCATCCGTGGTCTCGGTGCCGCGCACGATCTTCTCGACCCCGATCGTCGGGGCGCCGACGCCGCCGACGGTGCACAGCGTCCAGTCGTCGGGAACCTCTGAGGGGTCCAGTATCTCGACGGTTCTCCCCGATGCGAGCAGCCGGCGCGCGGCGAGGGTGCCGATGTACGGGTTGCCTCCGCCGCCCGTGCCCAGCACTCCCGCCCCGATGGCGAGCGCCTCGAGGTGGTCGCGTTCAAGCTTCCACATGTGTCAGTGTTCTCCTTCTCATACTCTCCAGCTCGGCAAACGGTAGCCGAGCTCCGAATGCCGGACGGACTGGATGGTCTGGCTGAGCACCGCGCCCACCGCGCAGAGCGTGGGATCGAGCACGGGCACTCCGCTGCCGTCGAGCCGTTCCCGCACGGCATCAGTCGCGTAGCTCATCCCGGTGCAGCCGAGGATCACGACCTCGGCGCCGTCGTCGGCGATCGCGCGCTCGGCCTCGGCGGTCAGCGCGTCGACCAGGCGCCCGGAGTCGCCGAGCTCCTCGACCGGCATGTCGACGCTGCGGACGGAGGCGAGCCGGCTCGGCTCGACGTAGGTCCTGGCCTGCCGCCTGACGATAGGGGCTCCCGACGCCGAGGGGAGGACCACCGAGAAGCGGTCCCCGAGGTTCAGGGCGAGGGTCATCGCCGACTGGGCCGGCCCGGCGACCGGCACCGGCGAGATCTCGCGCGCCGGCTCCAGCCCCGGATCCATGAAGCAGTTGATCACGATGCCGTCGACGCCGTCGGCCACGGCGGCGCGCACGCGGTCGAGGATCAGCGGCTGCACCTGTGCGGCGTCGCCCCGGCACTCGATGCTCCGGCGCGAGCCATCGGGCGGCCAGTCGACGTCGACGGTCACGAAGCCGGGGAACGCCGGGAGGGCGTCGTCCGTGACCGCCCCGCGGGCGACCGAGTTGAGGATCCTGATCCTGGTCATGTTCTCTCCCTCTCCGCTTCCCTGGCCGGCCCGGCGAGCCTCGGCACCGCCTCCAGGAGCCTGCGGGTGTACTCCTGCTCCGGGAAGCCGAACACCCGCTCGGCGGGGCCCTGCTCGACGACGGCGCCGCCGCGCATCACGACGATCTGATCGCTCATGCTCCGCACCACCGCGAGATCGTGGGAGACGAAGACGTAGCCGAGCCCGAGCTCCTCCTGCAGATCCTTGAGCAGGTTCAGCACCTGCGCCTGCACCGAGACGTCGAGCGCGCTGGTCGGCTCGTCGAGCACGAGGATCCGCGGCTCGCTCGCGAGCGCCCGGGCGATCGAGACGCGCTGCCGCTGGCCGCCCGAGAGCTCGTGCGGGAAGCGCTGCGTGACGTTGCCCGCCAGCCCGCACATCCCGAGGAGCTCCCCCGCCCGCTCGGGCGCGGCGGCGCGCGGAACGATCCGGTTCGCCAGCAGCGGCTCCATCACGGCCGCCTCCGCGGTGAGGCGCGGGTCCAGCGACGACCTCGAGTCCTGGAAGACCATCTGCACCCGGGGCCGGACCTCGCGGCGCTCCGCGCGGGACGCCGCGAACATGTCGACGCCGCAGGCCTCGATGCTGCCGCCGCTCGGGCGCTCCAGCCCGACGATCATGCGCCCGAGCGTGGTCTTGCCCGAGCCCGATTCGCCGACGACGCCGACCGTTCGGCCCTCGTTCAGCTCGAGGTCGACGTCGGTCACCGCGTCGAGATACCGCTTCGGGACGCTCCGGGGGATCTTGAAGCGCTTGGAGGCCCCCCTCACCACGAGCACCGCGCTCATCGCCGCCCCCTCGGATCGAGGACGTCCCGCAGGCCGTCGCCAGCGAGGTTGAAGGCGATCACCGCGAAGACGATCGCGAGCCCGGGGAAGGCCGCCACCCAGGGCGCGTTGAGGAACACGTTCCTGCCGTCGTTGATCATCGCGCCCCACTCCGGTGTGGGAAGGGGCACGCCGACGCCCAGGAAGCCGAGGCTCGCCGCGAGCAGGATCACGAAGCCCAGGTCCTGCGAGGCCTGCACGACGATGGGGGCGACGCTGTTCGGCAGGATGTGCCTGCGGATGATCCGCGGCCACGAGCTCCCGCCGATCCGGGCCGCGTCGATGTAGCTCTCGCGACGGGTCTCGATCACCACCGAGCGGATCAGCCGCGCGTACCACGGCCAGCCGGCGATGGCGACGGCGATGACCACGTTCTCGAGCCCGCCGCCGAGGGTCGCCGCGATCGCCAGCGCGAGCACGAGCGTCGGGAAGGCGAGGAAGACGTCGGCGATCCTGAGCACCACCGCGTCGAACACGCCGCCGATCGTGCCGGCGATGACGCCGATCGTGGTGCCGACCACGGCGATCACCGCCACCGCCGTGACGCCGATCCTGAGGCTGATGCCCGCGCCGTGCATGACGCGGGAGAGGATGTCGCGACCGGCGTGGTCCGTGCCGAAGGGGTGCTCGAGCGACGGCGGCAGCAGCGTCTCCAGCACGTTCGGCTTCACCGGGTCGTAGGGGCTGAGCAGCGGGCCGAAGATCGCCACCAGGATCAGCAGCAGCACGAGGCCGAAACCGACCAGGCTGAGCGGGTTGGACTTCAGCGTGTACCACAGCTCGCGGGATCTGCGCCGCCGCCGCTCGCGGATGCGCTGCCGGTGCGCCGTGCGATCGAGCTCGATCGACTGGGTGGTCATGCGTTCCTCAGCTTCGGATTGACGACGAGGTAGAGCACATCGACGATCAGGTTCACGATCAGGTAGGTGATCGCGAACAGCAGCGTCACGCCGATGATGGACGGATAGTCGAGGTTGGTGATGCTGTTCGCCGCGAAGGTGCCGATGCCCGGCCAGGCGAACACCCATTCCACCACCAGCGCCCCGCCGAGCGTGGCTCCGAACAGCAGGCCGATGACCGTGATCGACGGCAGCAGCGCGTTGCGGAAGGCGTGCCTCAAGGTCACCGCGCTCCTGCCGAGACCGCGCGCGGTCGCGGCGCGGACGTAGTCGGTGTGCAGCACCTCGAGCATCGACGCGCGCGCGATCCTCACGATGCCGGCGAGCCCGCCGACGGCGAGCACGAGCGCGGGGAGGATCAGGTGGGAGAGCGAGTCTCCGAGCGCCGGCCAGTTGCCGGTGAGGATGCTGTCCAGCACGGCGAAGCCGGTGACGTGCGCCGGTGCGAGCGCCTCGCTGGTGCTCCTGCCCACCGCGGGCAGCCAGCCCAGCATCGAGTAGAACACCAGCTGCGCCATGAGCGCGAGCCAGAACACCGGCAGCGCCGCTCCCAGCACCGCCACGATCCTCGCGACGTGGTCGAGGAACCTCCCGTTCCGCACCGCCGCCATGATGCCGAGACCGAGCCCCACGACGATCATGATGAAGAGCGCCGCGAAGGAGAGCTCCAGCGTCGCCGGCAGCCGTCCGAACAGCTCGTCGGCGACGGGGGCCCGCGATTGGATGGATACGCCGAGGTTCCCCGTCACCAGATTGCCCAGATAGGCGAGGAGCTGCGTCAGCACCGGCTCGTCGAGCCGCCACTCCTGCCGGATCTGGGCGATCGTGGCCTCCGAGGCGTAGGGTCCCGCGAGGGCCCGGGCGGGATCGCCCGGGATCGCGCCCACGAGGAAGAAGGTGATCACCGCCACCCCGATGACGATCGGGATGACAGTGATCATCCGACGCACGATGAGCCCGGTTACCTGAAGCATCGCGTCGTCGACCTCCCGTTCCTCGTTCCGTGCCGCTCGGACTGCGTCACTCGGACTTCGACAGCGCGTAGAAGTCCAGGAGACCGTTGTAGTACGGGTTGTACACGAACCCGGACACGTAGTCCCTGAGCGCCGTCTGCTGCATCGGCTGGTCGACCCAGATCGCGGGCATGTCCGACTTCAGCCGCTCGACCACGCCGCGGTAGAGGTCGGTGCGCTCGTCGACGTCGAGCGTCTGGGTCGCGCCCGAGATCATCGCGTCCGTCTCAGAATCGCCCCAGCCCGGGTTGATGAAGTTCTTCTGGTCGGTGTGCCACCACATCAGGATGTCGTTCGGATCGGGGTAGGCGGCCCACATCTGATAGCCGGCCATGCCGTAGCTCGAGTTGCCGAGCTTCTCGAACAGCACGGGCCAGGTCGACGGCGCGGGCTTCACCGTGATGCCGCCCTCGGAGAGGCTCGACTCGAGGATCAGCGCGAGGCTGCTCCACTGGTTGATGTCGGCGTAGGAGAAGTCGATCTCGAAGCCGTCGGGGTAGCCCGCCTCGGCGAGCAGCTCCTTGGCGCGCTCGACATCCCGCTCCATCGGGACGAGCCCCTCGGTGACCGCGGGCCAGACGGTGCTCGGCAGCCCGGTCGCGATGCGCTCCGCCTGACCGGCGTACGCCTGCTGGATCGCGGCCTCGTAATCGAACAGCAGCGAGATCGCCTCGCGCACCCGCGGGTCGGCCGTCGGCCCCTCGTACAGGTTGAACACGATCTGGTCGATGGTGGTGGAGTCGGCGACGTCCACGACCACGCCCTCCTGACCGTTCAGCTGCTGCAGCACCTGCATCGGCAGGTTGTCGGCGGCGAGATCCACATCGCCCTGGGTCAGGAGCATCTGCACGGTGCTCGGCTCCGACACGATCTGCTGGATGACGGTGGTCACATGCGCGCCGTCCCAGCCCTTCCAGTAGTCCTCGAAGGCCGTGTAGGTGATCGACTCGTCGTGCTTCCACGCCCCGAGCTGGTATGCGCCCGTGCCGCACTCGTTGTCGACGAAGTGGTCGGCCGCCCAGTCGCCCGGCGCGGCCTCGTTCGCCTCGACGCAGGCCTTGCTCGGGCCCATGTAGACGCCGCGCTGGCCGCCGAGCACGCTCAGGAAGGTCGGATCGATCGTGTTCAGGTGGATGACCGCCGTGTACTCGTCGGCGACCTCGACGTCCTTGACGTTGGGCCAGTACTGCGAGGCCTGGTCGGCGAGTCCCATGATGCGCTGCCAGGTGAAACGGACCTCTTCGGCGTTGAAGGGCGACCCGTCGTGGAAGACGACGCCCTCCCTGAGGTGGAAGGTGTAGGCGAGGCCGTCCTCGGAGATCTCCCACGACTCGGCGAGCGACGGGATGACCGTGCCGTCGGGCTGGACGTCGACGAGGCGGTCGTAGAACGGCGTCAGCGACTCGAGGCCGGAGCCGGTCGCCACCGAGACGGCCGGGTCCAGCGAGGTCGGATCGCCCGCCCGGGTGATGACGAGGGTGTCGGCGTCCTGCTTCGAGCCGGCCGAACCGCCGCCGCCCGGCGCGCCGCCCTGAGCCGCGCAGCCGATCAGCGACACGGCGAGCAGCGCGGCGCCGAGGGCGCCTGCGGTCTTTCTCGACCGCGCATTCCAATATCTCACGGGATTCTCCTCAACGGGTTGGGATGTGATCTGGAGTCCGGTGAGCCCGAAAGCTCAATTGCGACTCTAGTTGACCAATTGTGGTACTTGTCAAGTACCATTAATGTTACAAATACGTACCTCATCTTCGAACGCGGAGGGATCTGCCATGCTGCACGTCGAGCACCTGTCCGTGGAATACCAGACGAGCCGCGGCCCCGTGCACGCGGTCGACGACGTCTCCTTCCGCATCGGGCCGGCCCGCACCCTGGCGCTCGTGGGCGAGTCCGGCTCCGGCAAATCCACGACCGCGCTGGCGATCCTCGATCTGCTCCCCGAACGGCAGTCCCGGGTCTCCTCGGGCCGGATCGTCTTCGACGGCGTCGACCTCGCCCGCGCGAGCGCCAAGCAGCTCGACGCGATCCGCGGCCCTCGGATCGGCATGGTCTTCCAGGACGCGCTCACGAGCCTCAACCCGAGCCTCACCATCGGATCCCAGATCGCCGAGACGCTGCGGCGGCACGGCCTCGCGCGCTCCGACGCCGCCAGGCGCCGCACGCTCGAGCTCCTCGCCGAGGTGCAGCTGCCCGACCCGCAGCGCGTCGCGCGCAGCTACGCCCACCAGCTCTCCGGAGGCATGCGCCAGCGTGCGCTCATCGCGCTCGGGCTGTGCTGCGATCCCGAGCTGCTCATCGCCGACGAGCCTACGACTGCGCTCGACGTCACCATCCAGGCCGAGATCCTCGGACTTCTGAGACGTCTACGAGATGATAGAGAAATGTCGATGCTGCTCATCACCCACGACCTCGGGGTGGCCTCGGAGATCGCCGACGACGTCGCGGTCATGTACGCGGGCGAAATCGTCGAGATCGGGCCGACCGCCGGGGTGCTCGGGGAACCGGCCCACGCCTATACCCGCGCCCTGCTCGGCGCGCTCCCCTCGCTCGACGCCGAGTCGCCCCGTCGGGCCCGGCTGACCACGATCCCCGGCAGCCCTCCCGACCTCATCTCGCCGCCGCCGGGGGATCGCTTCGCCGCCCGGGTCTCCCCCGAGCTCGCCGCTCCCCCGGGAACGCCCTCCCCCGACCTCGTCGAGGTCGCCCCCGACCATTTCGCCCGCATCGTACGATCGAGTCACCATGTCCCAGCACTCTGAACTGCGCTCCTGGCTCACCGCGCAGCGCGACCGACTCGTCGGCGAACTCGCGGAGGCCTGCAGCATCCCCTCCGTCTCCGCCGAGCTGCCCGAGGAGTCCGAGCGCATGGCCGCGTGGCTGCGCGACCGGCTCGCGGGTCTCTTCGACATCTCGGAGCTCGCCGAGGTCGACGGCGCGCCTCCGGCGGTGCTCGCGCGCTCCGAGCCCAGCGGCGCGCCGCGGCTCCTGCTCTACTCGCACTACGACGTGCAGCCGGCGGGCGAGGGATGGACCGAGGCCGCATTCACCCCCTCCCTCCGGGACGGCAGGCTCTACGCGCGCGGCGTGGCCGACGACAAGGCCGACATCCTCGCCCGCATCCATGCCATGGAGGCGATCCGCGAGCTCGACCTGCCGCTCGCGATCGACCTCGTCTGGCTGAGCGAGGGCGCCGAGGAGATCGGCAGCCCCGGCCTCGCGGGGCTGGTGGAGGCGCGCGAGGCCGAGCTGCGGAGCGACGCCTGCCTCTGGGAGAGCTACCTGCGCTCCGAGACCGGACGACCGGAGCTCGGCTTCGGCTCGCGGGGCCTCGTCAACCTGGAGCTGACGCTGGAGCTGCTCCGCGGAGACCAGCACTCGGCCTTCGCGGGCGTCGTGCGGTCTGCTCCGGTCGAGCTGTCGCACGCCATCGCGAGCATGGTCGACGTCGACGGGCGCGTGCTCGTCCGGGGGCTTCGCGTCGAGGCGGATCCGGATGTCGACGGCGCCGCGGCCCGCATCCCCTGCCCCGACGTGTCGTCGTCCGAGCTGCCCGGGGTGCGCGCGCTCGTGCGGCGGCCCCGGAGCGAGCTCGGCGCCCGCGGAGCGATCGAGCCCACGCTCAACGTCTCGAGCCTCAGCTCGGGGTACCAGGGCGCAGGATCGCCGACCATCGTCCCCGCCTCGGCGAAGGCGAAGATCGACATCCGCACGGTCGCCGGCCAGCACACCGACGGCGTCGTGGAGGCGGTCCGGGAGCACCTGCGCGAGCACGGCTTCGACGACGTCCGGGTGCAGCTGCTCCACGCGATCGACGGCACCTCGAGCCCGATGAGCGGGCCCTTCGCGGAGGCCGTCGTCGTCGCGGCGACCTCGATGTTCGGCGAGCCGGTCCTGCACCCGCAGGTCGCCGGGGCCGGGCCGCTCGCCATCGTCGCCTCGCGGTTGAACGTGCCGATCGTCGCGCCGCCCGGCTCGACGCGGATGAGCAGCGCCATCCACGGCCCGGATGAGAACGTGGCCGTCGCGGACTACCTCGACCACGTCGCCTTCCTCGTGGAGCTGTTCCTCGAGTACGGCCGGCGCGAGTCAGGCGGGTCGCGATGAAGAGCATGACGCGCCCGGCACCCGCACCCGGCGGCGTCACCGGCGTCGTCCAGCACCTCGCCCGCTCGATCAGCCGCGGCGAGTTCCGCCCCGGTGAGCGCCTGCCCTCCGAACGCGCGATGTCGGAGCGCTTCGGCATCAGCCGGCAGTCCGTGCGCAAGGTCGTCAGCGCGCTCGCGGACGCCGGCGTGATCTCGGTCGAGTCGGGGCGCGGCGCGGCGAGCGGGGCCTACATCACCTCGAGCCGGGTCCCGGTCAACCTCCTGCAGCCCAACCGCGAACTGCCGAGCTTCAGCGACGTCGCGCGGGTGCTCGAGGCGCGGCGGCTCTTCGAACCTCCGGTCGCGCTGCTCGCGAGCATGCGCATGGACGACCGCGACTACGACGCCATCAACGAGGTGCTCGAACTGCAGCGGCAGGCCACCGACCTGCAGGGCATCCGCAGCCTCGACCTCCGCTTCCACCTCGCGATCGCCGACGCCACGCACAACAGCACCGTGCGGCTGCAGATGGAGACCTTCATGCAGGAGCTCGACATCGCGCGCCACGTCGTCTCGATCGACTCGGAGCAGGAGGCCCAGGAGACCATCGAGATCCACGAGCGCACGCTCGCGGCGCTCATCTCCCGCGACCCCGACCGGGTCACTCGCACGATGGACGAGCACCTCGCGATGATGGAGGAGGTCTGGGAGCGCACGACGGGCCGTCGGCTCTCAGGGCAGGCGAGGAGGATCGGCTTCACCCTGGATCTCGGGGACTGAGGCGGACGGCGCACCGTGGGCATCGCGCCCGTCCCCGCCCGCTGAAGCAGCATCCGAGTGCCGAGACGGCATCCTCTTCCGCGGAATCGGATGCCGTCTCGGCACTCGGATGCTATCTCGGCGCGAAGCCGGCGGGAAGGGTCACTCCCACTCGATGGTCCCGGGCGGCTTGGACGTGACGTCGAGCACGACTCGGTTGACCTCCGGCACCTGGTTCGTGATGCGGTTCGAGATCTTCGCGAGCACCTCGTAGGGCACGCGGGTCCAGTCCGCGGTCATCGCGTCCTCGGACGAGACCGGGCGCAGCACGATCGGGTGGCCGTAGGTGCGGCCGTCGCCCTGCACGCCCACCGAGCGCACGTCGGCGAGCAGCACCACGGGGCACTGCCAGATCTCGGCGTCGAGGCCCGCCGCCGTGAGCTCCTCGCGCGCGATCGCGTCGGCCGCGCGCAGGGTCTCGAGCCGGCCCTCCGTGACCTCCCCCACGATGCGGATGCCGAGGCCGGGCCCGGGGAACGGCTGCCGCGAGACGATCACCTCGGGCAGGCCCAGCTCGCGACCGATGGCGCGCACCTCGTCTTTGAAGAGGGCGCGCAGCGGCTCGACCAGCTCGAAGTTCAAGTCTTCGGGGAGGCCTCCGACGTTGTGGTGGCTCTTGATGTTCGCGGTGCCGGATCCGCCGCCCGATTCGACCACGTCGGGGTACAGGGTGCCCTGGACGAGGAAGCGGATCGGGTCGCCCTCCTCCGCGCTCTCGGCGACGAGCTCGGCCTGCGCCTGCTCGAAGGTGCGGATGAACTCGCGCCCGATGATCTTGCGCTTCGCCTCGGGGTCGGTCACCCCGGCGAGCGCCGTCAGGAAGCGCTCGCGCGCGTCGACCGTGACGAGCCGCACGCCGGTGGAGGCGACGTAGTCCTCCTCGACCTGACGCCGCTCGTCCTGCCGCAGCAGGCCGTGATCGACGAAGACGCACACCAGCTGGTCGCCGACGGCCTCGTGCACGAGCGCCGCGGCGACCGCCGAGTCGACGCCGCCCGAGAGCCCGCAGATCACCCTCCCGGTGCCGACCTGGGCGCGGATCCGCTCCACCTGCTCGGCGATCATGTTCCCCGCGTTCCAGTCGGCCGGGATGCCCGCGACATGGTGCAGGAAGTTCTCGAGCACGCGCTGCCCGTGGTCGCTGTGCTTCACCTCGGGGTGCCACTGCACGCCGTACATCTTCCTCTCGGCCGAGCCGAACGCGGCGACGGGCGTCACCGCGGTGCGGGCGAGCACCTCGAAGCCCTCGGGGGCGCGCTGCACGGCGTCGCCGTGGCTCATCCACACGTTCTGACTCTCGGGCTGCCCGCCGAGGATGGTGCCGCCGCCCGAGAGCACCGTCGCGTCGGTCGCCCCGTACTCGCGGTCGCCCGTGTTGCCGACCTCGCCGCCGAGCGCGCGGGCCATCACCTGGAAGCCGTAGCAGATGCCGAGCACCGGAACGCCGAGCTCGAAGATGGCGCCGTCGAAACTGGGCGCGCCCTCCTCGTACACCGAGGAGGGACCGCCCGAGAGCACGATGCCGAGCGGCTCCTTGGCCAGCACCTCCGCCGCGGTGATGGTGTGCGGCACGAGTTCGCTGTACACCCCCGCCTCGCGCACGCGGCGGGCGATCAGCTGCGCGTACTGCGCGCCGAAGTCGACGACGAGCACCGG
>CALMSE010000309.1 GCA_937872275.1 uncultured Leucobacter sp.
CGCGCCCTCGCCCGCGCCCGCCGATCCCTCGGTCGCGCCCGCGGGCACGCCGCCGAGGCACGGCGAGGGGCGCTCCTCCGGCACCGAGGGCACGGCGCAGATCGCGACGTAGATGCCGATCCCCGGGTCGAACCCCGTGCCCCGCACGACGAGCTCGTCTCCCGGGCGCAGCTGCGCGAGGTCGGCGGGCCGCCCGTCCGCGGTCTCGATCCGCAGCTCGCGCGTGCGCCCGTCGGCGCCGGTGGCGCTCGTCTCGGCGATGAAACCCTCGGGCACCTCCTGCCCCGAACCGCCCGCGCTGCGATGCGTGAGGATCGGCCAGAGCATCGCGACGGCGAGCCCCAGCACGAGCACCGCGATCACGAGGACGGCGATCAGCACGCGCCGGACGATGCGCCGTCTGCCCGAGGATGAAGCCACCCGATCATGGTAGTCCGCTCAGCCCGAGGAGGGGGCGCCACGTGCTATTCTTGGCACCATACGTCTATTTCTCAAGATCAAGCCTCGCGCGGCAGTTCGGCTGGTGCGCGAGGCCCGAATGTGTAAGGGGGTCACGCATGGGGCGCGGCCGTCAGAAAGCAAAGCACACCAAGGTCGCTCGGGAGTTGAAATACTTCAGCCCGAACACCGATCTCTCGGAGCTCGAGAAGGAGCTCGCGGCCCGCAAGGCGGAAGAGGATCCGTGGGCGGAGTACGCCGACAAGTACAACTCCGAGGACGACGACTCCGAGGACGAGTACTGACGAGCGCTGAGCCGTCCGCTCGAACGAACGCCCCGCTCCGGCGGGGCGTTCGTCGTTCGGCGTTCGCGCGAATGCGTATCAGGGCGGAGTACGGGTAGGGGCCCCGACGCTCAGTCGGAGTAGGCGCCGACGAGACGAACAGCTCCCCCGTTGACGCCCTTCGCACCCTGCTCGAAGCCCGCGAAGTCGCGCGCGGCGGTCGAGATCTCGCCCGCGACCCAGGTGTCGACCCCCTCGCCGCGCAGCGCCGCGGCGACGGCCGCGGCGCGATCCGCCTCCACCACCGCGAACATGCCGATGCCGAGGTTCCACGCGCCCTCGAGGCTCTCGAGGGTGTGGCCGCCGAGATCCGCGAGATGCCGGAAGACGGGAAGCGGCGACCACGATGCGCGATCCACTTCGACCCAGGCGCCCACCGGGAGCACGCGCGCGAGGTTCGCGGCGATGCCGCCGCCGGTGACGTGGCTGAGCGAGTGGATGGAGCCCGCGAGCCCCGGATCGCCCAGCACCCGCAGCAGCGGCCCCGTGTAGAGCGCGGTCGGCGTCAGCAGCGCCTCGCCGTAGCTCGCGCCCAGCTCGGCCGAGGCGTCGGCGAAGGCGATGCCCCGCTCGGAGAGGATGTGCCGCACGAGCGAGAAGCCGTTGGAGTGCAGGCCCGAGGCGGCCATGGCGAGCACGACGTCGCCGCCCCGCACGCGCTCGGGGCCGAGCAGTTCGTCGGCCTCGACCACGCCCACCGCGGCGCCCGCGACATCGTAGTCGTCCGGGCCGAGCAGCCCCGGGTGCTCGGCGGTCTCGCCGCCGACGAGCGCCGTGCCCGTGGCCGAGCACGCCTCGGCGATGCCGCGCACGATGTCGGCGATGCGCTCGGGCACCACCTTGCCGCAGGCGATGTAGTCGGTCATGAAGAGGGGCTTCGCGCCGACGACGACGATGTCGTCGACCACCATGGCGACCAGATCCTGCCCGATGGTGTCGTGCTTGTCGATGGCCTGCGCGATCGCGACCTTCGTGCCGACGCCGTCGGTGGAGCTCGCGAGCAGCGGCCTCCTGTAGCCCAGCAGCGCCGAGGCGTCGAAGAGGCCCGCGAAGCCGCCGACTCCCCCCAGCACCTCGGGCCCGTGGGTGCGGGAGACCGCCGACTTCATCAACTCGACGGCGAGGTCTCCGGCGGCCGTGTCGACCCCGGCCCGGGCATATGCGCTGGTCTCTTCACTCACATGTCCAGCCTACCGTCGCGCGATAGACTTGACGGGCCGCGGGGCGCGGCGCTCACCTTCTCTCGCAGGAGCAACCACCCAGCATGTGCGGCATCGTCGGCATCGTCTCGCAGCAACCCGTCAACCAGCAGATCTACGACAGCCTGCTCCTCCTGCAGCACCGCGGCCAGGATTCGACCGGCATCGCCACCGCCGAGGGCGACCAGTTCCACATGGTCAAGGCCAAGGGGCAGGTGCGCGAGGCCTACCGCACCCGCGACATGCGCGCGCTGCTCGGCAACGTCGGCCTCGGCCACGTGCGCTACGCGACGAGCGGCGACGCCGCCCGCGAGGAGGAGGCCCAGCCGTTCTACGTGAACGCGCCCTACGGCCTGATCCTCGTGCACAACGGCAACCTCACGAACACGCGCGAGCTCACCGCCGAGCTCTACAACGTGGACCGCAGACACCTCAACACGCACTCGGACACCGAGCTGCTGCTGAACGTGCTCGCCAACGAGCTGCAGGAGAGCATCTCGGGCCCGTCGCTCACCGCCGACCAGGTGTTCGACGCGGTCGGGCGCCTGCACGAGCGGGTCGAGGGATCGTACGCCGCCATCGCGCTCATCGCCGGGCACGGGCTGCTCGCGTTCCGCGATCCCTTCGGCATCCGTCCGCTGGTGCTGGGCCGCCGCGAGAACGCGAAGGGCGGCGAGGAGTGGATCGTCGCCTCCGAATCCCTCGTGCTCGAGTCGGGCGGCTACGAGATCGTGCGCGACGTCGAGCCGGGCGAGGCGATCCTCATCTCCCCCGACGGCTGGATGTACTCGCGCCAGTGCGCCGCGAACCCGCGCCTCGTGCCCTGCTCGTTCGAGTACATCTATCTCGCGAGGCCCGACTCCGTGATGAGCGGCATCTCGGTCTACGACGCCCGGCTGCGCCTCGGCGACGTGCTCGCGGAGCAGGTCGCGGCGGAGATCCCCGCGGGCGACATCGACGTGGTCATGCCGATCCCCGACTCCGCGCGCCC